>JAYTHH010000275.1:0-13226 GCA_043732745.1 Rhodospirillales bacterium | reverse complement strand
TTGCCGATGAGAAGAACAATGCGTGGCGCAACGTGGTTCCGTCCAGTGCATCGATTGCCGATTTCGGAAGCGCGCGCACCGGGCGGGCGCCATAAGCGACGCGACGGTAAAGATCGAAGCCGGCCTCGCGCAAAGTCTGCCCCAATGCCAGCCCCTGGCCCGCGCCGCTGGCCAGAAAAAGCGGGCCGCGGGCCGGATGGCAAAGCCTGGCGGCAAGCTCGGCCAAAGCCTCGGCGTCCCGCCCGGCGCTATGCACGTCGTTGAATCCAGCCTGGCGCGCGCGGTCGGCGCTGGCGTCTCCCACCGCCAGCAGCATCGTGCCGCGATCGAATGCGCTCAACGCCGGCAGCGCGTTGGCGCTGGTCACGAGGATCGCCTGAAGCTGATGGCGCGGCCGGGGCAACCTGTTCGCCGATACCACCAGCATCGGCGCCACTACGGGCGCAAAGCCCAGCCTCGCCACGATCGCGGCCGTCTCATGCGCCGCCGGTTCGGGCCGTGTGATCAGCACGCCGGCCATCCACTCAGACAAAGATGTCCCGCGGGCTGTCCATGCGCAGTTTGGCGCCGAGATCACGGCCCAGGCGAGCGGCGTCGCTGCGGGCGCCCACGGCCTCCCGGCGGATCAGAAACGTGCCATCCGGGCGGGCGACCAAACCGGTCAGATGCAGCATTCCGTCCGCAAGAATGCGGGCATGACCCCCGATCGGCGTGCGGCAGGAGCCATCCAACTCGGCCAGCAGCGCGCGCTCTGCGGTGGCGACGGAATACGCGTCCCGGTCCTCGATGCCGCTGAGCATCTCGCGCAAAGCCGTATCGTCGGCGCGCACGGTCACGCCCACGATGCCCTGGCACGCCGCCGGCACCATAAAATCGGCATCGAGCGCGAGGCTGGCCTGGGTGGCCAGACCAAGGCGGCGCAGCCCGGCCAGCGCCAGCAGGGTGGCATCGAAATCGCCCCGCTGCACACGGTCCAACCGACGCTGCACGTTGCCGCGCAGAAGTCTGAAATTGAGGTCGGGGCGGACGTGAAGCATCTGCGCCTGCCGGCGGACGGACGCGCTGCCGATCACGGCGCCCTGCGGCAAAATCGCAAAAGGGTTGGCGGGGTCGATCGGCCCGTTCTGCGGCCCGAGGATCAGCGCGTCGCGGCTGTCCTCACGGCGCAGGGTGCAGGCCAGCACGATACCTGGGGGGAGGTCGGTTTCCAGGTCCTTCAGGCTGTGGACGGCGAAATCGACCCTTCCGTCCAGCAGCGCCTCGTGAATTTCCTTGGCAAACAGGCCCTTGCCGCCGATCTCGGCCAGCGCGCGATCCTGCACGGCGTCGCCGGTGGTGCGGATGGCGTGCTCGTCGAACACGTCCATGCCGCGCAGCACCGGGCAGAAATGGCGTAACATGCCCAGGAATTCGCGCGTCTGGACCAACGCCAGCGGCGAGGCGCGGGTGCCCACCCGCAAGGGCAACTCCCGTCGATGGGGCCGCACGCGGGGCAGGGCTGCTTCGCCGGGATGGGCCTGTGTCATGGTGCTGTCCTAAAACCACTGCCAGGCGAAGAAAAGCCGAAAGGAAATCCGAGGCGTGCAAGGCAGCCAAGCAGACCCGGCGTCGCCGCTTAGAGTGGGGCCGGTGTTGGGAATTGAAAGCTCCTGCGACGACACCGCTGCCGCAGTGCTGGCGCCGGACGGCACGATTCTGGCCGAAGCCGTGCTGTCCCAGGCCGATCACGCGGCCTTCGGCGGCGTGGTGCCGGAGATTGCAGCCCGCGCCCATCTGGCGCATCTGCCCGGGCTGGTGGCAGACGTGATGTCCCGCGCCGGCCTGCGCTATGGCGATCTGTCTGCCATCGCCGCCAGCAGCGGACCTGGCCTGATTGGCGGGCTCATCGTCGGGTCCGGCTTCGCCAAGGGCGCCGCCATCGCGCATCGCCTGCCCTATATCGCCGTAAACCATCTGGAGGCGCACGCGCTGACGGCACGGCTGCCCACCCTGCGTTTGGACGCGGCGTTTCCGTATCTCTTGCTGCTGGTGTCCGGCGGCCATTGCCAATGCATCTCCGTCGAGGGCGTCGGCCGCTACACCAAATTGGGCGGCACGATCGACGACGCCGCTGGCGAAGCGTTTGACAAGGTGGCCAAGTTGCTCGGCCTGGGCTGGCCTGGCGGCCCCGCACTGGAAAAGCTGGCCATGGAAGGAGATCCCGCCGCGTTCCGGCTGCCGCGCCCGCTGATCGGCCGCGACGGATGCGATTTCAGTTTTTCCGGCTTGAAGACGGCTGTGGCGCAGTTGGCCACGAAATACTCCGACGGTGCTCTGCCCCGCGCCACCGCCGCCAACATCGCCGCCAGCTTCCAGCAGGCCGTCGCCGACGTCGTCGCAGATCGTGCGGCGCACGCCATTGCGATGTTCGCCGAGACGCATCCGAAAGGCCGTCTGCTCGTCGTCGCAGGGGGCGTGGCAGCCAACGCCGCCCTGCGCGCCGGGCTGGTCGGTGCCTGCGACCGTGCCGGGTTCCGCTTTGCCGCGCCCCCGCTGAAATACTGCACCGACAACGCCGTCATGGTCGCCTGGACCGGCATCGAGCGTCTGTTCCTCGGCCTGATCGATGGCCTGGACACAGCCCCCCGCCCTCGCTGGCCCTTGGACGAGGCCCGCTTATGAATCACCGCGCATGAACTATCGCCCATGAACTATCGCCACGCCTTCCACGCCGGCAATTTCGCCGACTGCATGAAGCACGCGCTGCTGGTGTGGCTGCAGCAGGCGATATCCCGCAAGCCCGCCGGGGTCTTCTACATGGACACCCATGCCGGCATTGGTCGCTACGACCTGTCGAGCGACGAAGCCGAGCGCACGGGTGAGTGGCACCAGGGCATCGCGCTGTTGACCAATCCACCTGAAGAGCTGGCCGACTACGTGGGGCTGGTGCGTGATCTGGGCTTGTATCCCGGCTCCCCCGCGTTGATCCGTGCACGCATGCGACCGCAGGACCGGCTGGCCTGCTGCGAATTGCAGGCTGATGACAGCGCTACGCTGCGTCGCCTGTTCGCCCACGATCCGCTTGTGTCCGTGCATCGCCGTAACGCCTGGGAGGCGATCGGCGCCCTGTTGCCACCAGCCGAAAAGCGGGCGCTCGTGCTGATTGACCCGCCCTATGAAGCGCCGGACGAATTCGCCCGCGTCGTTGCCGGCCTCCGCCTTGGCACCACCCGCTTTCGCACCGGCGTGTTCGCGGCGTGGTATCCCGTCAAGCACCGCCTGCCGCCGCGCGAATTCCATCTGGCGCTGCGCCAGAGCGGCATAAGCGACATCGTGGCCGTCGAACTGTGGCTGCGTGCGCCGCTGGACGCCTCCCGGCTCAACGGCTGCGGCCTGGTGGTGGTCAACCCGCCCTTCGGCTTCGAAGCCGCCGCCGAGGGCATCCTCGAAGCGCTGCTCGACCGCTTCGGCACCGACGAGGCCGGCGCCGGTTTTTCCGTTGAACGCCTTGTCGATGAATGACATCGCGGTGATCGGTGCCGGCGCCTGGGGCACGGCGCTGGCGATCGTCGCGTCCCAAGGCGGGCGGCGGGTTACCTTGTGGGCACGCGACGCCGCGCGCGCCGACACGATGCGACAGACGCGCCGCAATCCGCGCCTTGCGGACGCGATCCTGCCGGACACGATCGACGTGACAAACCGCCTGCCGCAGGCGCGCATCACGTTGCTGGCGGTGCCGTTGCAACATCTTCGCGCGGTGTCGAAGGAATTGCCGATCGGCGACACTCTGGTTGTCTGCGCCAAAGGCATCGAGGCGGGCACGTTGCGTCTTCCGCTCGAAATCCTCGCCGAAACCCAGCCACGCTGCCGGCACGCGGTGCTGTCAGGGCCAAACTTCGCCCACGAGATCGCCCGCCTTCTGCCCGCCGCCGCCATGGTGGCGAGCGAGGATGCCGCCGCCCGGCACGACATCGTGACCAGCCTCGCCACCCCACAATTCCGGCTCTACGGCAACGCCGACGCGATCGGCGCGCAGATCGGCGGGGCCGCCAAGAACGTCATCGCCATCGCCGCCGGGGCCGCGATCGGCGCCGGCCTCGGCGAGAACGCCCGTGCCGCGCTGATCACGCGCGGCCTCGCCGAACTCATCCGCCTGTCGGAGGCGCTGGGCGGCCAGGCCGCCACCATCGCCGGGTTGTCCGGCCTTGGCGATCTGATGCTGACCTGCACCGGCGCTAGCAGCCGCAATTACAGCCTGGGCCTGGCGCTCGGCCAGGGGCGGGCGCTGACGGATATCCTGGCCGAACGCAGCACGGTGGCCGAGGGCGTGGCCACCGCCCCCGCCCTTCTGGCCAGGGCCTCGCAAAGCGGCGTTTCGCTGCCCATCTGTGCAGCCGTCGCTGCTTTGGTCAGTGGCGCCGGAACCATCCCCGATATGATCGGTTCCTTCCTGGCTCGACCCTTGCGGGACGAGTGAGGGGCGCTACCCCATACCAAACGGAATGGATGCAGATGAATAAACATCCATTTCATACTTTGAGACATAGGTATCATGGAGACGTCGGGCGTTCCGAAAGGTCCGGGGCAAGAGCATCTTCCGTTCAGACGAATGACAGATCCTTGCCTGCCCACGTCCCAAACCGAAGGGCAACGCGCCTGGCGCGACCCAAACAACTGGAGACATACGATGAAAAAGACACTTCTCGCGACCGTTGCCGCCCTGGGCCTTTTCGCCGCCGGCGCCACCCTCGCGTCCATGAACCCCGCCGCCCGCCCCGACATCAGCATTGCTGGTGAGAACACGGGGCACTATCAGGATAACAACACTCGCTACGCCGGTGAGAACACCGGTCACTATCAGGACAACAACACTCGCTACGCCGGTGAGAACACTGGTCACTATCAGGATAACAACACTCGCTACGCCGGTGAGAACACCGGTCACTATCAGGACAACAACACTCGCTACGCCGGTGAGAACACCGGTCACTATCAGGACAAAAACACTCGCTATGCGGGCGAGAACACTGGTCACTATCAGGACAACAACACCCGCTACGCGGGCGAGAACACGGGTCGCCGCTACGATGCCAACCAGCATTACGCCGGCGGCAACACTGGTCACTACCAGGACCAGGAGCAGCGCTTCGCCGGCGAGAACACCGGCCACTATCAGGGCGGCAACACCCCCAACGCCCAGGTCTAACCTGCTGGCCGTATCTGCGGCCTGATCGAGACAAGGCGGCAGGGTTCACCGCCTGCCGCCTTTTTCGTGCCCGCGCTTTCGCATAAAGGGTCAATGCTCTACAGCGTGGCCGCATGCTCGGTGGTATCCTCACGGTCGGCGGCTGGACCTTTGCCAGCCGCATTCTTGGTTTTCTGCGCGATGTCCTGATCGCGGACCTACTGGGCGCCGGGCCGGTGGCGGATGCCTTCTTTGTCGCCAACAAGCTGCCCAACCTGTTTCGCCGCCTGTTCGGCGAAGGCGCTTTCAATGCCGCCTTCGTGCCCTCGTTCACGGGCCTGCTCACCACCGAGGGCCGCGAAAGTGCCGCCCGTTTCGCCGAAGAGACCATCGGCGTGATGGCCTTCTGGCTGATCGGCCTTACCATCCTGGCCGAACTCTTCATGCCGCAGATCATGGTGGTCTATGTCGCGGGCTATGCCGATCGTCCCGACACGCTGCGCATCGTCACCGAGCTTTCGCGCATCACCTTTCCCTACATGCCGCTCATCTGCCTCACGGCGCTGATGTCAGGCGTGCTGAACGGGCTGGACCGCTTCGCCGCCGCCGCCGCAGCCCCGGTCATTTACAATCTGGTGTCGCTCGCCTGCATGCTCGGGCTCGTCGGCTACGTGCCCACGATCGGCCACGCGCTCGCGTGGGGCGTCAGCGTCTCCGGCGTATTCCAACTGGCGCTGGTCGCCTGGGCCGTACACGCGGCCGGGATGCGGCTGCATCTGGTGCGTCCGCGCCTGTCGCCCCGCGTGCGCATTCTGCTGAAACGCATGGGGCCCGGCCTGCTCGGCGCCGGCGTCACGCAGGTGAACCTTGCGATGGACGTTCTGGTCGCCTCGTTCCTGCCGGTCGGCACGCAATCCGTTCTCTACTACGCCGACCGCATCAACCAGCTTCCCCTTGGCATCATCGGCACCGCCGTCGGCACCGCGCTGCTCCCCACCCTGTCGCGCCAGGTCGCCGCCGGCCAGGATTCTGTGGGCACGCTGAACCGGGCTTTGGAATACGCCCTCGTGCTCACCATTCCGGCCGCCCTCGCCCTGATGATGGTGGCCGAGCCAATCACCTGGGTGCTGTTCGGCCGCGGCGCCTTCTCGCCGATGGCGGCCCATCTATCCGCCCAATCACTCGCTGCCTACGCCTTCGGCCTGCCCGCCTTCGTGCTTGCCAAAGTGCTGGTGCCCGCCTTCTTCGCGCGTGGCGACACCGCCACCACGGTGCGCTGGGGCCTCGCCTCCGTCGTGCTCAACCTGGCGCTTAATTTCGCCTTCATGGTCCCGCTCCAACATATCGGCCCGGCGCTGGCGACCAGCATCGCCGCCTGGTTCAACGTGACCACGCTCGGCGTCATTCTCTGGCGACGCGGCCATTTCAAAGCCGACGCCGAACTGCGCCGGCACGTCCCCGGCATGGCCCTGGCCGCCGTGGTGATGGCTGTGATGCTGTGGGTACTCCAACGCGAGGTGTTCGACCCCACCGCAACACCTCTCCTACGCTGGGCCGAGCTCTCGCTGCTCATCGGCGCCGGCATGGCCACCTATTTCGCCGCCGGCCAGCTCACCGGCGCCTTCGACCTGCGCACCCTACTGGGCAGACTGCGCCGCCGCCGCGCTTGACCCCAGGCCAATCCGCCGGACTAATCCCGTCGCCCCATCAGGGGCCGCCTCTTTCTTGGACCTTACACACATGCAGCGCATCTTCTCAGGCATCCAGCCCACCGGCGTCCCGCATCTCGGCAACTACCTGGGCGCAATCCGGAACTGGGTGAAGCTGCAGGACAGCCACGACTGCCTGTTCTGCGTGGTCGATCTGCACGCCATCACCGCCGATCAGGACCCGCGCACATTGGCCGCACAGACACGCGACCTTGCCGCCAGCTACATCGCCTGCGGGATCAATTCGGACACGCACATCCTGTTCCACCAATCCGCCGTGCATGCCCATGCCCGCCTCGCCTGGATCTTCAACTGCGTGGCCCGCATGGGCTGGCTCAACCGCATGACCCAATTCAAGGACAAATCGGGCAAGGACCGGGAAAACGTCTCCACCGGCCTGTTCGTCTATCCCAACCTGATGGCCGCCGACATTCTGGCCTACCACGCCACCCGCGTGCCGGTGGGCGAGGACCAGAAGCAACATATCGAGCTCGCCAACGACATCGCCCAAAAGTTCAACCACGACTACGGCGCCGAATTCTTCCCGCATATTGAGCCGATGATCCTGGGCCCGGCGGCCCGCGTGATGAGCCTGCGCGACGGCGCCAAGAAGATGAGCAAGTCCGACACGTCCGACCAAAGCCGCATCAACCTCACCGACGACGCCGATACCATCGCGCTCAAGATCAAGCGCGCCAAGACCGACCCCGAGCCGCTGCCCAGTGACACCGAAGGCCTGGAAGGCCGCCCCGAGGCCCGTAACCTGGTGGGGATCTACGCGGCGCTGACCGATACCGACCACGCCCACGTTCTCAAGCAGTTCGGTGGCCAGGGCTTTGGCGCGTTCAAATCCAACCTGGCAGACCTGCTGGTGGACAAGCTCTCGCCGATCGCCGCCGAAACCCGCCGCTTGCTGGCCGATCCCGCATATGTAGACAGCATTCTAAGGTCCGGAGCCCGCCGCGCCGCCGCAATCGCCGATCCGATCGTGGATGAGGCCGAACGGCTGGTGGGCTTCCTGAAGGTGTGAAAACAGCGGGGGTGATGGATTTCGTCCACCCCCCCGCGTCAGAACTGCTTCAACAACCGCTCGATATAATCCAGCTCATCCTGCCGGCGCGTCCGATCCGCCCCCCGGCGACGCAACTCCTCCTGCAGCGCCCGGGTCCGCGCGGCCTCCATCTCCTCCGGCACCTGCACGTCGCCCCCCTCATCGATCCCGCCGGTACCCTCCCCGCGTGGCCGCCCCAGCGGATCAAGGTTCAAACCGGGCCGACGTGCCTGTTGGCGCCCCTGGTTCGGCCGGCCAGGATACATGCCGGGCGCATCGCCGGGCCGGTTGCCAAACTGCCGCCCCCGACCATTCCCCTGGCCGGGACCATCTCCATCGCCCTGGCCCTCCCCCTGTGCCATGCCTTCGCCCTCGTCACCATCATCGCCGTCTTCGCCCGGTTGATCGCCGCGGCCAAACTTGCTGGCCATCTGCTGCTGCATCGACTTGCCGCCCTTCTGCAACGCCTCGATCGCGCGCTGGGCAGCCTGCGCCGCCTGGGCGTCGCGCGCCGCACCCAAAGCCTGTGCACCATCGCGCATGGCGGTGTCGGCCTCGCCGAGATTGGGCGGCACGTCGCCTGTCAGATCAGCGTATTGCTGCATCAACTCGCCGACTGCGCGGCGAAGTGCCAACTGCACGCGCTGTTCGGTGCGGCGCGGGTCGGTCTCAGCCAGCGGAAGCTGGCGTGGTCCGGTCTCAGCCAGCGGAAGCTGGCGCGAGCCAGTCTCAGCCAGCGGAAGCTGGCGCATCGGGTCGATGGTTGCGGCCCGGGCCTGGGCGCTGTCGAGAATGTTGCCCTCGCGTTTGATAATGTCCTGCAGGGCGGTCATCTGCTGCTGCCCGCGCTGACGCTTCTCGGCACGCTGGCGTTCGCGCTCGGTCATCTGGCCGCGCTCTGGGCGACCCTCCTTCAGCGCCTCCATCATCTTTTCCAGCTGGGCGAGCTTCTCCCGCGCAGCGTCGGTCTGGTCCTTCTTGTTGGCGTCCTTCATCTCCTCGGTCAGCCGCTGCATGTCGCGCTGGTCCATGGGATGAGCGTCGGGGTTGTAGGCGTCCGACTCAGGATCGCGACGTGCCTGGTCCGACAGCGCCTGGAGCCGTTTTTGCAACGCCTCCTCAAGCGCGCTGATACGCTTTTCGATTTCGGCCCGAACCTCTGGCGTACGATCGGTCTTTTCGGCCTGCGCAGTCTTGTCGGGTGCCGACTTGTCGGCGTCGGCCTTGTCAGCGTCCTTCTTCTCCGATTCCGCCTTGCGCTGCTCCTCGCGGGCGCGGTCGTCGGCCTTCTTTTCCGCGTCCATCGGGTCACGCAACTGCTTGCCGGCGGCTTCCAAGGCGCGCGCTGTGCGGTCGGTGGCACCCTCCTCCAGATGCAGCGCCAGCGACCACATGCGATCCTGCGCCTGCGCCACCGTTTCAGGGGCACGCCCCCGATACAGCAGGCTAGAGATGGCACGCAGGTTGAGATAGCCGGACATATCGTTGTCCCACGCCTCACGCTGGCTCGATAGCCGCTCAAGCTCCCGCACCGCGAATGCGCGGTCCTGTGGCGTAAGGCTGAGCTGGCGGCGGATATAGATCACCGTGCGCGCCAGCGGATTCATGAACCGGCGTTCCGGCAGCGTGAATGGCGCGGCGTCGCTGCGGCCGGTGAGCCCCGTGGCATCACGTGCGATCAACTGCGCGGCGACTTCGAGACCGGCCCAGGGATGCGCCGTGAGATCAACCACCCGCGCCCCGCGCGCCGATTTTGTCGCCGATCCCGGCAGCGGAATGAACATCACCATCGGGTCGGCGTCCGGCCGTGCCGTCAGTCTGATCTCGGCCTGCAGCGAGACCACGCCATAGAAATGCGTCACCTGCCAAGGCAGGCGGGTCTGCGGGGTAATGCCGCGACCAAGCGGGCCAGGCGGCTCCGGAAATATCACCACTGGCGCCACATTGGCCAACACGCTGAGCTCCCAAACCGCCATCTCGCGGCCCTGCCGACGCACAGCGATGCGGCCGCCGGTGATTAACTCCCGCTCGATCTGAAAGCTGGTAGAATCCAGCGCCGGCAAGACGCTGGTCTGGCCTGCGATATCGAGCACCGGCGCGTGCTCCGCCTTGGCGCTGCGGGGGCCGCCGGTCACGCTCACCGTGAGCTTCGAGCCCTCCGGCGCCTGGATGGCGGCGCCATCCGTCTTCAGAAACATCGGCGCCAAGCCGGTATAGCCGGGCGGCGTGATCCAAGCCTGCAGCACCGGCGCGGGCGGCGGCAGAGGCTGGCTGAAGCCAGGGTGAAACGCGCTGGCCAAACGAGGCAGCGCGTCCTGCCCGGCAATCCCCAGGCAAGCCGCGACCGCGATAAGCACGAGGCCGCGCAGCGCCCGCCTGTCGATCGCCGCCAGCATCGGCCGCGGCGCCTTCAGTCGCAGCCGGGCGATCTGCGCACGGGCGCGGGCGACATGGGCGGCCCAAAGTGCCACCGCCGGCGCGTCGGCGGACACTGCTGGACGATCGACCAGCACGGCCAACGGCTGGTGACGCAGGCCGGAATCAGACTCAAGCCGACGATCAGCTTCCTGCGACAGCGGGCGGCGGATTTTTCGGATGCCCAGCACCAGCAATGCCAGCACGGCAATGCCGGACAGTGCAAGGAAGGCGAGATGCAAAACCGGCGGCAACAGACCCGGCAGGTCGAGAAGAGCGGCGCAGGCCAGCAGCAGAACCAGACCCACGGCAGGCGCCACAGCGGGCCAGATCGTTTCGAACCACAGCACGCCCCGGGCCAGACGGCGCATCCGGCGCAAACCCCGGGGCGGTGTGCCGTCCTGGTTCAGCTCCGGATCAGGGGTCATGCGTGCTGCCTCATGAATATTGCGCGCCGGGTTGGCCGGCGGCGGGGCGCCAAAAATGACTCATGCCAGTCGCCGCTGCCCCATTCTTCATGGGGCGGAGGCGACTGGCTCAAAATCAGGGATCGTTTCCGCGGACCACAAGGCCTCGACCGGCTGGCGCGGGCGAATTACGGCCCAGCGCCCCTGGTCGATCATGGCGATGGCGGCAAACGGGCGGGAATTGTAGGTCGAGCTCATCACCGCGCCATAGGCCCCGGCATCAAGGATCGCCACGCGTCCGCCGGCTGCCACCGGAACCATCCGCCGCGCGCGGGCGAAGGTGTCGCCGGTCTCGCAGACCGGTCCCACGATATCGATGTCGCGCTCAGGCCCCGCATTGCCGGGTGCCAACGGCACAATGCCATGCCAGGCGTCGTACATCGCCGGACGCACAAGATCGTTCATCGCGGCATCCAGCACCATAAAGCGCTCGTCGCCCTTGGTGAGCGTGACGGAGGCGAGCAACACCCCGGCGGGACCGACCAGCCAACGGCCGGGCTCCACCATCAACGTAAGGTCCATCGCGGCGAATACCGCGCGAATGGCCCCGGCGAAGGCGGCAGGATTCGCAGCCGGCTCGTCCCCATAGCCGATGCCCAGGCCGCCGCCGCAATCCATGCGGGTGACGGTCTGGCCGTTCGCGCGGATGGTGCGAATAAGCTCGGCAGCGCGGGCAAAGGCGGCGCGATACGGCGCCATGTTGAGGATCTGGCTGCCGATATGCAGCGCCAGACCCTGCGGCCGGATACCGGGCAAGGTGGCGGCATGGGCATACAACGCGGCGGCGTCCCCGTACGAAATACCAAATTTGTTATAAGCCTTGCCGGTGGTGATCTTGGCGTGGGTGCCGGCATCAACGTCGGGGTTGATGCGCAGCACGATGTCGGCGACCCGCCCCATGGCAGATGCAATGGCCGAAATGGTCTCCAGCTCCGCCGGGCTTTCGGCGTTGATCTGGTAGATGCCTTCCGCCAGTGCCAACCGGATTTCCTCTGCCGATTTGCCAACGCCGGAAAAGACGATGTGATCGGCTGGAATGCCCGCGGCCCGCGCCCGCATTAACTCGCCGCCGCTCACCACATCCGCCCCGGCGCCACCCTCGTGCATCAGGCGCAACACGGCCAGGTGATCGTTCGCCTTCACGGCATAGTGGATATGGGTGTTGAGACCCGCCAGCGCCTGCGTCAGCTCCGCCAGCCGCGCGCGCATGAAGGGTGCGGAATAAACCCAGGTGGGCGTTCCCAGCGCATCCGCGATGGCGTTGAGCGGCACGCCGTCCATCAACAGCCCATCCATTGCATGACGGGCGAGGTGCGGACGAGCGGCGATCAGCTCGATATCGGACGGATCGGGGGCGGAAGACAGAGGTGCGGGTGTGGCCATTCGCCAAGCCTAGTGCAACGCAGCACCCAATTTCAATCAGTAGGTCGGGCATCGCCCGACATCGCCACCACCGGTCGCAATGTCGGGCGGACTCCAAGCTTTACGGCGTCAGCTTGTTCAGCGTGCGACCCACGGCGGTGCTGTCCGAATGGATCGGGTTCTCGCTGGATGTATTGGTGCCGGCAGCCCGGTCCACAGCACGGGTCGCGGCATTGTTGTCCAGCGTGCCGCGAGGCTTGCCGTAGAAGTCACCACAGCCCGCCAGCAGGACCATGGAGGACAAGGCAGCAAACGTCACAAGGCGGGCACGAAACTGCATCACATCATCCCTACGCGACAAGCTTCACAGGGTGCGAAGCCAACGTCTGGCAACGTGCGCGTACCGGAATGGTTGCGTTGTCAGTAAGCAGGATAACTCTTCGGATATGTAATCTTGTCCGCCGGCCCCGGCGCCGCCGGCGGCCCGCGCTTGCCACAGGCGGTGAGGGCCAGAACCACCAACAACGCCACGATGATCTTCATGCCAGCGCCTCCATCCACCGCTGCGCCTGCTTCGCCACATTCGCCGGCGCCGTGCCGCCGTAGCTGGTCCGCGACGCCACCGAGGCCTCCACCGTGAGCACGCCGAAGATCGCCTGCGTGATGCCCGGCTCCACGCCCTGCATGTCTTCAAGCGAAAGTCCAGCCAGATCGATGCCGCGCCCCTCGGCCAGCGCCACCAGCCGGCCGGTGACGTGATGGGCCGTCCGAAACGGCAGCTTCAGAACCCGCACCAGCCAATCCGCGAGATCCGTGGCGGTGGCGAAGCCGGAGCCGGCGAACTCACGCAGACGCATCAGGTTCGGCGTCATATCGCGAACCATGCCGGCGGTGGCGGCCAGCGACAGCGTCCAGGCGTCGGCGGCGTCGAACACCGGCTCTTTGTCTTCCTGCATGTCCTTGGCGTAGGCGAGCGGCAATCCCTTCATCACCATGAGCAAGCCGACCAGCGCGCCCGTGATCCGGCCCGTTTTGGCCCGGGTCAGTTCCGCTGCGTC
>JAYTHH010000274.1:0-4212 GCA_043732745.1 Rhodospirillales bacterium | reverse complement strand
TTCGATCTGCGCATCCGACAACCCCAATTCCCGCGCAATCTCCGCCCCATGCTGCCCCACACGCGGCAGATCATGCCGCAGCACCGGCCGTTGTCCATCGATCGACAGCGGAATATTCGGCAGCTTCGTCACCGAGCCATCCGGCAGCGTCACCGGCAACAGCCCGCCCTCGGCGTTCAGATGTGGGTCGTCGAACAACTCCACCGGCCGCGCGATCGGCGCGAACGGCAGCCCCAATTCCTCGCACCGCGTCATCAATCCAGCCTTGGTCAACACCGAAAGCTGCGCCGCCACCATCGGGATCACCCAGGCACGCGCCGCGCGCCGCAATTCCTGGGTACCGAGGTCGTGACGCGCCACCAGCGTCTCCAACCCGAACGCCTCGCAGAACACCCGCCATTGGGTGTCCGTCACCACGCCCACGAACACCTGGCCATCAGTCACATCGAAAATGTCGTAGATTGGCCAGGCCACCATCCGCTCGCTCATCGGCGGCGCCTCTTTGCCACTGACCGCGAACTGCGCCATGTGCTGGGCCATCAGCAGCACATTGTTCTCGAAAAGTCCTGACTGGATATGCCGGCCGCGCCCCGTGACATGCCGCTCGACCAGCGCAGCCAGAATGCCGATGGCGCCGAACATGCCGCCCATGATGTCGTTCACCGACGACCCCGCCCGCATCGGCTTGCCGGGCAGGCCCGTCATGTAGGCCAACCCGCCCATCATCTGCACCACCTCGTCCAGTGCCACGCGATGATCGTACGGCCCGGGCAAAAACCCCTTGCACGAACAGTAAACCAGTTTCGGATTAAGCTCTGCCAGCGCCTCCGGCCCGAATCCAAGCTTCTCCATGGCGCCCGGCCGGAAATTCTCCACCAGGACATCCGCATCTTGCAGCAGGCGCAAAACGAACGCCTTGCCCTCTGCGGATTTCAGATCCACAGCCACGCTGCGCTTGTTGCGGTTCATCATGGCAAAGAACCCGGCGCCCGAGCCGCCAAGCCTGCGCGTGTTGTCGCCATCCGGCGCCGGCTCCACCTTGATGACGTCGGCGCCCAGATCGGCCAGCACCAGCCCCGTTGTCGGCCCCATCACCATATGGGCGAATTCGACGACCTTGATGCCCTTCAACATCTGCACCGCCCCGATCTGATCAGACATTCAGGCAGCGATCCGAAACGTCTTGGGAATGCCCGCGATCGGCACCTGGCCATGCAGCGTCTCGGCCGGCAGCCCCTCGGCCAGGATGGCCCGCGCCCGGATCAGCCGGTCCAGATCGATGCCGGTGTCGAACCCCATGCTTTCCAGCATGAACACCAGGTCCTCAGTGACGATATTGCCGGATGCGCCCGGTGCGAACGGGCAACCGCCCAGCCCCGCCAAGGCGGCATCGAAGTTGCGCACGCCTTCCTCCAGACCGGCCAGCGCGTTGGCGATGCCCAGGCCCATGGTGTCGTGCAGATGCAAGCCGTCCAGCTTGCCGCCGATCTCGGCCCGCACCGCGCGCACCACTTCGCGGATCAGCGCCGGATGGCCATAGCCCACGGTATCGGCCAGCCCCACCATATCGACGCCCGCCTCGACCAAGCCGCTCGCCACGCGCACCACGGCTTCGGTCGGCACGCGCCCATCGAACGAGCAGCCAAACGCGGTAGAGCACGCGGCCTCCACCTCCATGGCCCGCTTCTGCTGGCGCACCCAGGCCACGATCCTGGCCACTTCCGCCATCTGCTCCGCTGGCGTGCGGTTCAAATTGGCGCGGCTATGCCCCTCGCTGACCGACACCGGAACGCTGATGCGATGCGAACCGGCCGCATACGCGTCCTGGGCCCCGCGCAGGTTGGGCGCCAGCGCCACGATGATCACATTCGGCAGCAGCACCGCCCGCCGCACGATCTCGGCGGTATCGGCCATCTGCGGGATCAAACGGGGCGACACAAAACTGCCGACCTCAATCTCGGGCAGGCCAGACGCCGCCATCGCCGCGATCCAGCGGGTTTTGACGGCGGTCGGCATGCGCGACTTCGCCATCTGCAGCCCATCCCGCGGGCCCACTTCGCAGACCGTCACGTGTTCGCGCATGCGCCAGTTCCCTATGGTTCGTTATCCACCCGGCCTTCCAGCCAGGATGACAATTGTTGCAATGCCAGGCACCCAGGCAAGATGGTAGCGATGCCGCCGGCGTTCGTGGCAGTGTCCGCCCGACTTGCTGCGCTGCGGCATACCTGAAGAAGCCAGACGCAAATTTCATTCGAGGTTTCACGATGCGCTTGCGCCTTGCGATCATAACCCTGCTCCTCGCCGCCGCAACCCAGCCGACCCTCGCCCAGCAGGCACCGGGAGGCCCGCCAGCAGTGGGTGTGGTGACGGTGGCAAAGCGGTCCGTGACCGAGACCAGCAACTTCGTCGGCCGTGTGGTGGCGGTGGACAAGGTTGAAATCGTGGCCCGCGTGACGGCGTTCATCGCCGAGCGCACCTTTGACGAAGGCGCCGAGGTGGACAAAGGCGACCTGCTGTACCGCCTGGAACGCGCACCGTTCGAAGCGGACCTCGCCGCCAAGCAGGCCGCCGTGCAACAGAACATGGCGCTGCTCCGCAACGCCACCATCACCCTCGGCCGCGCCCAGTCCCTGCTCAACACCCCCGCCGGCCAACGGTCCACGGTGGATGACCGCCAGGCGACCGAGGCGAGCCAGGCCGCCCAGCTTCTCGCCGCCAAGGCCCAGCTCAAGGCCTCGCAGATCAACCTCGACTACACCGAGATCCGCTCCCCCATCGCCGGCAAGATCGCCCGCTCCACCGTCTCGGTCGGCAACGTGGTTGGCCCCACCAGCGGCGCGCTCACCACCGTGGTCAGCCAGGATCCGATGTACGTGGTGTTCCCCGTCTCGCTTCGCGCGGCACTCGACCTGCGCAACCGCTATGCCGACAAAGGCGGCTTTTCCGCCATCACCGTGCGCATCAGCCTGCCCGATGGTCACCAATACGGCATCGCCGGCAAGCTCGACTACGCTGATCCCTCGGTTCAGCTCAACACCGACACCGTGAATCTGCGCGCCGTGTTCCCCAACCCGCTGCGCGCCGGCGCCAAACTGGGCGAGGCTGGAAACCGCGAACTCGTGGACGGATCCTTCGCAAAAGTCGCGCTGGAAGGCGTCCAACCGGTCGAGGCGCTGAGCATCCCACGCTCCGCCGTGATGTCCGACCAGCAGGGCAATTTCGTCTACATTGTGGACGGCGAGAAGAAGGCGCAGATCCGCCGCATCCAGCTCGGCCAGTCCACGCCGGATATCGCCGTGATCATGCAAGGGCTTGCCGAGGGCGACACCGTCATCGCCGAGGGGCTGCAGCGCGTGCGGCCCGGTAATCCGGTCAACGCGTCCCCTGTCAGCGCCGGCCCTACGGTTCCGCCGTCCGCGCCGTCCGCCACCCCGGCGAAAGGCTGAACAATGTTCTCGGATGTCTTCGTCGATCGGCCGCGCATGGCCGTTGTCATCGCGATCGTCATCACCCTGGCCGGTGGCATCGCGCTGACACAGATTCCGGTCAGCCAATTTCCAGACATCGTGCCCCCCACCGTGCAGGTATCCGCCCGGTATCCCGGCGCCTCCGCGGCGGTGGTGGAGGCAACCGTGGGCCAGCCGCTGGAGGCGCAGGTCAACGGCGTCGACAAGATGCTGTATATGAAGTCGAACAGCGCCAATGACGGCAGCTATACGCTGACGGTCAGCTTCTCGCTCGGCACCGATCCTGATATCGACACGGTGAACGTCAACAACCGGGTGCAGGCGGCACTGTCGCGGCTGCCGGCGGAGGTGCAGCGCCAGGGCGTCACGGTCAAAAAACAGTCCTCGGCGATTCTGGAGTTTTTGCAGTTCTACAGCGAGGGCGGCAAGCAGACGCCGTTGTTCATCAGCAACTATGTGACGATCAACGTGCTCGACGCGATTTCCCGGGTGCCGGGGGTGGGGCAGGCCTTCGTGTTCGGGGCGCTCGACTACTCGATGCGCATCTGGTTTTCCACCGACCGGCTGATCGCGCTCAATCTCGCGCCGTCGGACATCATCACGGCGATCCAGAGCCAGAACGTGCAGGGGGCGGTGGGACGCGTCGGCGCCAAGCCGATCGACGATTCGACGCAGTTCCAGATCAACCTGCAGACCAAGGGGCGGCTGGTGACGCCGGAGGAATTCGGCGCCATCGTGGTGCGGG
>JAYTHH010000273.1:0-4214 GCA_043732745.1 Rhodospirillales bacterium | reverse complement strand
TGTGGGGCGGCTGGTGGCAGGGCCGCTGGAGGGGCAGCCGGGGGGGGGGGTGGCATCGGGGCGGCGATGGATTTTGCCGGCGCGCTCTGCATGCGTAGGAAATTCGGCGCTTGCGGCTTTGGGGTCGGTGGCGAGGGGCTTGGTGCCGATGGTGTTTCACGGGCAGGCTGCGCCTCCTCGTGCCGCGCGCCTGAAGCATCCTTGCGCGGTGTGGGGGCTGAGACGGAGATCGCGAGCGCGGCGGAGGACGCTTGCAGGGTGGGTGCTGCTTCCTGCTGTCGGTGCGATGCGGCCGATGGCATCAGCGGCGCGGTTGTTGGCGGAGCTCTCGCAACGCCAAGCGAGGGCGTTACAACGAGCGAAATCGCGGGGCGATCAGTTGGCTGTGCCGGCTTCTCCATTGTGACCATGACGCGCTCAGGCGCGGCGATACGTGATTCCGTTGATGCTGCTTCAGCCATTCGCGGCGAAGACGGTGCGGGATGCGGCATCGCGATCACACGCGGAGCGGACCTGGTTTGCGCAGGCGGTGACGGAGTGCTGGGTTGAGGAGTGGCTATTTCAGATGGTCGTGCGACAGTCAGCGTGTCTGGTGGCGCATCGGCATTCTGGCGCGTCGCTTGGGGCGTGGATTGGGGGGCCGGCGCCTCATTTGGGGCCTGCGGTTTTTGTTCCGGCGGGCGTGGTTGTTGGACCTGGCCGAGAGCTGCGGCGGTTGTGCCGGCGGCCACGGATTGGAGTTGACGTATGTTTGCGGTTGATGCCGCGATGGCGCGATCAAGCTTGGCCAGGTCGTCACGGATGGTGGCGACGCCGGCGCTGACGCCGTTATCCAGAGCAAGGCGGATGCCGATCACGTATGCGTCTTCCATCAGTGTGGCTCCAAAGCGCGGCAGACGGCGTCTGCGATGTTGCGAGCGATGGCCTGTCCGGACTGGATGGCGAGCGGGGCGAAGGTGGGGCGCGGCGGCATTCTTGGCGTGCCTTGTTCCTGATGGCGGGCGACTTCGGACGTGCTGCCGATGCGGGCCGTCGCCTGATCGGCGTCATAGCCGACGCTGTCCTGGAGTGCCCCGGTCTGCCGCCAGGGATGGTCGTGCGGGCCACCTGGTGCCGTGCCGAGGGCCTGGCGGATATCGTCCGCCAGGCTCTGTGCCGATAGCACGAGGGCATCGTTAGCGATGCGGTCGAAATCCTGCTCGAGGCGGGCGATGAGGGCGTTGAGGTTCACGGCGTGGCCTTCCAGCTATGGGTTTGGAAATCGAACTCGCCGCCGTCGAGCCGGCCGATGGCGACGATCCAGGCTAGGCGGTCTTCCGGGGGCAGCGAGAAGGCGACGTCGAACGGCACCCCGTTCCGGCACAGGTAGAGACTGTCGACCAGATCGGGGTGCCGGCTCAGTTTCCCGCGTGGTGCGCCACGTCTATCGGGGCCTGCGGGGCCAGCGCCTGGGCGATGGCGGCGATACCGGAATCACCCAGCCTGGAGACGAGGCTTTCGATTTGGGCCTCACTGGTGGGGGGCGGGATGGGAATGTCGTCGATCGCGACAACGCTTGTGGCCAGGGTCGCCATGCCGAGCCAGAGGTGGTTCTGCGACAGCGTTGGGCCGGCGGCCTTGAACAGCCGCAGCTTGTCAAGCGCGTTGAGGCTGCGGACGATGAGCGTGCGGCCTTCGCTGTCTTGGACCTGCTGGTTGGACTGAACGGCGGCGAGGTGGCGGGCGGTGGGGGTTTCCATCGATGACGCCTTTGGATTTTGGCTGGTGGATTCAGACGCGCTTGCGACGAGATGCGAAGAAGTCCAGCCGCTGCTTGACGCTCTGATCGCCGCGCCATAGGCCGGCCTGGGTAAGTTTGAAGACCACCTGGTCGTATTGGTAGGTGCTGGTGCTGCCGTCGACTTCGCTGACGTACTGATAGAGCGTGCCGGTGGGGACGGCGCTGCCGGAGACGTAGGCCTGTTCGATGCGAGCGATGAAGTCGTCGACGGCGGAGCTGCCGCGTTCGAGTTCGAAATGGCCGTCCCAGCCTTTCGGGAGTTCGGCCGCGAGTTGCGAGCCGTCGATGCGATCGACACGGATGGGGGCGGTGAGCTGGCGGCTTTCGAAGCCGGTGACATGGGAGAGGTCGAGGCGGCCGAACGGGCCCATGACGACGAGCTGGCAGTCGCGGCCGACGGAGAAGGCGGTGCTGGGCATTGGGTGGTCTCCTTATGCGGACAGCGCGCCGGGGGCGCCTGGGAGGGTTTGACGGCTGACCTGCACGGTCTGGCCGCCTTCCATGTTGACGATGAACTTCTCGTTGATCGCCTGGTACTGGATTTGCGCGTCCGACTGGACGTAGCCGAGGCCGGTGCGGGTGAGCGGATTGTTGCTGACGTCGCACAGGACGCTGAACGGCAGCGTGCCGTCGGTGCTGCCGAGCAGACCTTGGCTTAGCATGCCTTGTATGAAGCTAAGTTGGGTGGCGCGGATGCGGCGAAACAGCGATTGGTTGATGATCTGGCCGACATACTGGCCCATGCCGGCTGCCAGGGTGGCGGCGATGAAGTTCGTGAGGCGGGTGTAGTTGTCGCCGTTGGTGGCGGCGTTCGAGCTGGCGTTATGGCCGCCGCGGACACCCCAGAAGGCGCCGGCTGGCTGCGGGTTGGCGATGACGTCGATGCCGGCGCCGATGAGAACGCCGAGCTCGGCGGCCGAATAGCCGGTGTTCTGGCTACTGCCGGGCGTGCCGGATTTCTGGGTGCCTACCACGCCGTAGAGCGGTTTGTTGAGGCTGGACTGCTCGGGCGACAGATTGGCCAGGCGACCGGCGGCGAAACCCTGGGGGCTGACCAGGCGGAGGGCTGCGTTGACCTGATCATTCCACCAAATCCAGTCACCGAACATCAGTTTGGCGGCGTAGGTGTCGAGCCCGGCCGCCTGCTTGGTGGCGACGGCATTGCCGATCGTGTCCGACGCGGGGCTCGTGAGGATCATGTAGACGCCCTCGGCAAGGCCAAACCCTGCCTGGGTGGTCCATTGCGAGCTGTCATCGGAGTCGGCCAGCACGCCGATCGAGCAGCCCTGGCCGCGCAGGGCATACATGCCGCGGCGGGGGATGGTGTCGACGCCGATGAGGTTGGCTGTGGTGGCAGAAGCGGCACCGTCTGACCCGGCGGTGCCGATGGAGAAGCTGGCGGAGAGTGCCGCGGGTGTGGCGGATGTGCCGCCAGCATTGGCGAGCACAATCTGGCTGGGGCCGCGCTGGCTGCCGTTGCCGGTGTTGATGGCGGCGGCAAGGTTGATCCAGAACTGCGTGCCGCTGCCGGTGATGTTGTCGAACACCTCGGGCTGTAGGCCGGGCAATGCCGCGGTGAAGCGGAAGCTTGCCGCCTTGCTGCCGGCGGCGAGGGTGACGACGATCTGACTGCCGAGGCTGCCGGTATAGAGGGCGGTGAGAGCGAAGGCGGTGCCGGGGATCGTCAGGCTTGCCGCGGTGTCGGTGGCGTCGGTGATGCGGACACAACGGAAGTTCGATGCGCCCTGCTGGACGGCGGTGGCCACGGCGGTGCCGAGGTCGTATTTGCGCGGCATGACGGCGCCAAAGCTGCGGGCGTAGTCTGCCATACTAGAGACGATGGTGGGTTGGCCGACCGGGCCCCAGCTTGCGGTGCCGACCATGCCCACGACGTTGGTGGGCACGCCGTTCAGGACGAGATTCTGCGGCGGCACGATCTGCACGTAAAGATCGGGCACCACGAGAGCGGTGGTGTTGATGTTGCCCTGTTGGACGATTGGCATGGATCAGGCCTCCTTTTCTGGGGTGGCGTTTTTTGGAGTGGTGTCGGACGCCTCTACGGGCACGACATGGCCTGCGTGGTCTGAGGCAAGGATGGCTTCGATGATGGTGAGATCTGAGACAATAGCGCCCTTCCCGTGCGGGCCGAATGCCGTGGTAACCACGAGGTGGGTGTTCATGCTGCGTCCTTCAGCCGAGGAGGGATCTGCCGGCTGACGCGTTCGGCAGCAGCCTAGCGTCTCCGAAGATCAGGGCGGGTTGGGTGGTCGTTGTTGTGGTGGCGTATTAGACGCTGAGCATCAGGTCTCGGCGGTAAAGGCCGGCGTTCTGGCTCTGGTCGAACACCGTGGTACCGGTCTGCTGCAGCCTGGCGGTGGTGGCGTCTGGCAGCGTCAGGAATTTTTGAGTGCTCAGTGCTGCGTCGACGAGGGCT
>JAYTHH010000272.1:0-4227 GCA_043732745.1 Rhodospirillales bacterium | reverse complement strand
CCACACCATCCATCCGACCACCTCAACCACCGCCTTAAAGACCTATTTAAGGTGGCGAGAGACTCACGAACACGCGGCATTCACCGGGCGGATACGCTCAATCCTCATTTCTGACGACTGGAATGATGCCATCAGGCGCGTGAGTTACGCGAAAAAGCACGCGGACCCTCTAAATCACCCTGGTGTTGCTCCTTTCGCCAGGATTCTCTTGGGCATAGACCGCCGGGCTTACCGTCCGGTCCGCCTCGCCTGCCATGGCGCCGGGGCCACGACCAGATACCCCGGCTCGCCGGTCAACGCGGAGAATACCTCGTCAAATCCTGGACCGACTGCAAAAGCAACGCCCGCCCCGGCTACGACCCCGCCTTGAACGAAGTTGCACAGGAGCTCAAATCCGCCGATACCGTTCCACTTACGAAATACATGGCCGGCTTCCGCGGAAGATAAGCTCGGCGTATCGTGGCTCCAATCGCTGCTACCAACTCGCTACGCGTCGCCATGCAGATCCGTCTCATCATTGCCCTATAACAATCCGCTCGGGTGCGAATTACGGGAGGCAACACACCAACCGACGGGTGCATTTCAAGCGGGCACTGCGTGTTAGAAAGATCGGAATCATCAGGGCATTATGCCTCGGTTGTTCCCAGCCGCGCGTTCAAGGTGAGATAGCCGGGGAGGTTTGCAAGGACCACCTGACGGACCGGATGACTGGCTGATTGAGGGATACGTTTTGCGCTGGCGTGAAGGCCAGACGTGATGGCAGCGCGCATTTTGTCCTTCGTGAGAGGATCGCCCGGCTCCCAAACGCGTGCTCGTGTGGCGCCGATTCGCCCTGCGCTGCCGAGCATAGCCGGCAGTATAGTGGTGAAGAGGACCTCCTCCAGCGGATAGATCGGATCGATGTTGGCGATCTCGCCGGGAGAGAAGAACTTGTTCACCAGGCGAAGCATGGCGTTGAAGATGTCGCGGCTCATGAAGACACCGTCGGCTCGGCCGATGCGCATCGTGGTTCCTAGATGTTTGACGAGGGCGATGAGCCGAGTATCGGATGCCGCGCAATCATGCCAGTGCCAGTTTTTGTGGAGATCGTAGGTGGCTGTTGGCAGCCCGCAGTCGAAGCTTGCAATCACGTCGTCGAGCGAGGGTTGCAGGGCATAGAGATAGGGCGATGCGAGGCAGATATGGCTGGCCGGGATGCCCATTCGCGTTGCAGTTTGATGATTATGGATCATCATCGGCAGCGCTGATCCGAAGCGGGTGGGGATGGAGACCGGGTTCACGATCAGGCCTTCAGCCGACGGAAGTAGATTCTGCTCGGCGAGCTCACCCAGCATCTTACGGCGGGTGGTGGCGGAAAGGTGCGCGATCGTCACCATCCGACCGGATAGAGCCGCCTGCCAGTTGAGATGGAAGCCCGTGATTGCGGCCAAATCTTCGTGAAACGAGGTCGCCAGCAAGACGCGCACGCCGTTCGTCATGCCGACCAAGTAGCGCGATCGAGAATATCGCGCCCTAGCTCCGCGGATTTTGCGGCGTTCGAGGCCCAGTCAGCCGCAATCGTATTAGTGATACCGACGGCGGTAATGCCGCAATCTTCGACTACCATAGCAATGATATCTGCACTTAGCCATTCATCCTCGAGGGTGAGCACTTTCAGGAGACGCCCTGGCGCACGTAGGGCACATCGATCGCTGTTAGGCCGTGCTGAGGCATCAGTGGCGAACATCGCTCTCTCCGAATGCTGGCTTACATGTGATTCCGTTGCCCTCTGCACAGGCAAGTCCAGTTTGCGGCGTTGCGTGATTGCAGAAGCACACGGCCAGGATATCGACACGGCCAGCTTTTATTTCTGCGGGCCATTCTGCCACAGGAACAGCGTTATCTGCGGCGGCGTGGCTCAAAGTGATTGGGATTTTTCTTAGGGCATTTGGACGATCCCCCCGGGATCGTGCGCGCTGGCCTGTTCGGGCGGAGATCTCGATCAGCCCACTACGCCTTGCTCAATCTGCGGCATGCCGATCCGATTTATAGGAGCCGATCGTTCCGGCCAACTGGGCGATCACCTCGCGCAGACGATTGTTCTCTTCTTCGAGTTCTGATCGCGAGCGGGATTCCGCTCGATTCGTTGCGTGCGCACTCTTCGCGCAGTTGCAGTTCTTGGCCTGTGCTGTCGGCCAGCCACCGTGTCTTGCGCTCGCGGGTCTTGCCATCATCGGCAACAAATCAGCCACTGGAAGCTTTGCGGCAATGCCCAGAGCAGTCTGCCTCTTTTTCGTAATCATCGCATACTCCTCTCGAAGACAATTGGAACACGAACGTTTCACCCGCTTTTATCTTTTTTTTTCGACAATGCAGTTCCGGCTTTGAAGTAGCAGACGCCCTTTGGAGCATATCGCCAGAGATCGTCACGGGAGGGCTTTGATACATTATCGGGCCAATTAAAATCTCAACCGCATCGTGCCCCGTTAAAATTGACAACCGTTTCGCTCGCTTAATTTTAAGTTAGCGGTATGTGCGCAAGAAACGAGACTTAATAGCTCAAACACCTTTCACGTTACCGCGAGACTCAAGTCGTTCAATTTGAGCGAAAGGCCACAGAAGCCATCGCAATCATCCTGTCGTATCGCGAAAGTCACGAATTTTCAATTGTGTCCGACACCACCTTGCTCGCCCAATCAATTTTCCACGAAAATTGCAGTATCACAATGGATATGTCGCTGATTCAAGGTTCAGATTTGTATTAATTATCGCGTAAGTTATCAAAAATTACATGTATTAAGAAGAATCGCATGGTTAGCACCGAACTTACAATTCATGATACAAAGCCAAAAATTGGACTATTTGCGCATTTTCATCAGGCCACTGCTGGCGCACGTTCCATGGCGGCGCGAGCCCATGATGCCGCGGCGTCTTCGTCGAAAAGCTCAGTCAGCTTCTTCATCATCGTGCCGCCGAGTTCTTCGGCATCGACGATGGTGACCGCGCGCTTGTAGTAGCGCGTGACGTCGTGGCCGATTCCGATGGCGACCAATTCGACCGCACGGCGATCCTCGATCTCCTTGATGATCTCGCGCAGATGGCGTTCGAGGTAATTGCCGGGATTGACCGACAAGGTGCTGTCGTCCACCGGGGCACCATCGGAGATGACCATCAGAATGCGGCGGTGCTCGGAGCGGGCGAGGATGCGGCGATAGGCCCATAGGAGCGCTTCACCGTCGATGTTCTCCTTCAGCAGACCTTCCCGGAGCATCAGGCCCAGATTCTTGCGGCTTCGGCGCCAGGGGCTGTCGGCTGATTTGTAAATGATGTGGCGGAGGTCATTGAGCCGACCGGGATTTCGGGGTTTGCCTTCGGACACCCAACGCTCCCGGGATTGACCGCCCTTCCAGGCGCGGGTCGTGAAGCCGAGCACCTCGACCTTGACGGCGCAGCGTTCGAGCGTGCGCGCCAGGATGTCGCCACACATGGCGGCTACCGTGATGGGGCGGCCGCGCATCGAGCCGGAATTGTCGATGAGCAGGGTGACGACGGTGTCGCGGAAGTCTGTATCGCGCTCGTGCTTGTAGGATAGCGCCATCATCGGGTTGACGATGACGCGGGCCAAGCGGCCGGCGTCGAGCTGGCCTTCTTCGAGGTCGAAATCCCAGGCGCGCGTCTGCTGCGCCATCAGGCGGCGCTGGAGGCGGTTGGCGAGTTTTGCCACAACGCCTTGGAGATGCTGGAGTTGTTGGTCGAGATGCTGGCGCAGGCGGGCGAGTTCGTCGGCGTCGCACAGGTCGGCGGCGTTGACTTCCTCGTCGAACTGCCGGGTGTAAGCCTTGTAGGTGGCCTCAGTGTCGGCGACCGGCTTTTCGCGGCGCGGCTGGGGACCGCCAGGACGGTCATCGCCTTCTCCGGCGGCCGAGTCGTCGTCGGATTCCTCGCCGGCCTCGTCGTCGGCGGCCTCGCCTTCCATCTGCTCCGGCTGGGCGCCGAGCATGGATTCGGCTTCGGACTGCGACTGCCCCTCGCCTTCCTGGCTGTTGTCCTGCTGGCCGGACTGCTCGCCGTCTTCGTCATTCGTATCGTCGGAGGGGTCCGACTCCGCTTCGGCCTCGGCTTCCGCGAGGTCCATGGCGGCCAGGAGTTTGCGGGCGGAGCGGGTGAAGGCGGTTTGGTCGGTAATGTTGCCGGCCATTTCAGCCAGCGCCTGGTCTGCCTGGTTGCCCAGCGTGTTCCGCCATAGGT
>JAYTHH010000271.1:0-4227 GCA_043732745.1 Rhodospirillales bacterium | reverse complement strand
CTTTCCGGCAAAAGCTTCGACGCCGCATGGAAGCTGCGCGAACCGCCCTTCAGCAGGACGCGGCAGGTTTCCAGATCCTCCGCTGTTGCATGCATCGTTTCAGACCAATGCATCGGCATGCGGCACCACCTCGTCAAGAACACGCGCGGATGACAGAACACCAGGTACACCGGCCCCGGGATGGGTGCCGGCACCGACCAGGAACAGATTGCCGATTTCTTCGCTTTTGTTGTGCGGCCGGAAATACGCGGTCTGCGTGATCACCGGCTCCAGGCTGAAGGCGGCGCCCTTGTAAGACAACAGATCGTCGTGGAAATCCTGCGGCGTCATCACCTTGGACGACACGACCGCGTCCTCCAGCCCGGGCAGCACGGTGGCGGACAGATAGGCCGCGATCGACTGGCGGTAGCTTTCCGCCCGCTCCGCCCAGTCGGTGCCGCTGTCCAGATGCGGAACCGGCGAGAGCACGTAGAACGAATCGCAGCCATCTGGCGCCAGCGACGGATCGGTGGCCGTCGGGCGATGCAGATACAGGCTGAAATCGTCGGCCAGTTTGTGTTTCTTGAAGATATCCGTCAGCAGCGCCTTATAGCGCTCGCCCAGCAGGATGGTGTGGTGTGCCACGTCCGGGTATTGCCGGCTGGTGCCGAAATACCAGACGAACAGACTCATCGAGTATTTGGCCTTCGCGATCCGGCGATCGGTCCAGCGTTTCCGGTGCTGCCTGGCGATCAGGTGGCGATAGGTCCAGGCGCTGTCGGCGTTGGACACCACGATATCGGCATGCAGATGCGCGCCGTAGGCCAGCCGCACGCCGGTGGCTTTTCCCTGTTCGACAAGGATCTCCGCGACCTCGGCATTCAGCCTTACCTCGCTGCCCTGCCCTTCGATCAGATCGATCAGCCCAGCGACCAGCGAATAAGTGCCGCCGATGGCGAAATGCACGCCCCATTGGCGCTCGAGATAGGCCACGAGGCAATAGATCGCCGACACCGAGAACGGGTTGCCGCCGATCAGCAGCGGATGGAAGCTGAACACGGTGCGCAGTTGCGGGTTTCGGAAATGCGACGCCACCACCGAGGCCACGCTGCGATGCGCGTTGGCACCGAGCATTTCGGGCACCATGACCGCCATCGTCTGCCAGCGCGCGAACGAGACGTGACCGCGCTCCTCGAAGCCGATGCGGCAGGCCTCACGGCTGGTATGGAGGAAGCGGTCATAGCCGGCCACGTCGGACAGTTCGAACTTCGCCACCTCTCGGCGCATCGCCTCATGGTCGCCAGTATAGTCGAAGATGCGGCCGTCCTCGAAGCGGATGCGGTAGAACGGCGACACCGCGCGCAGTTCCACGTCATCGGCCAGTTTGCGGCCGCATATCTGCCATAATTCGTCGAACAGGAAAGGGGCTGTGATGATCGTGGGGCCGGCGTCGAACGAGAACCCGTCCTGGCGGAACATGCGCGCCCGGCCGCCGGGCGTATCGCATTTCTCCAGCACCGTCACGCGATAGCCGCGCGCACCCAGGCGCACCGCGGCCGCCAGCCCACCAAAGCCGCTGCCGATGACCACGGCGTGCTTCTGCCGCCGTTTCGATTGCTTGTCGGCATCGGGGGAACGATGTGGCGGTATCGCGGTGGGTGGCATGATTGACGTCATGGGCAGAGTGTAATCATAGCCTGACAGTTTCAGCCAGCGGCAAAATTTATGTCAGGTGAATTAGACACATCTTCCTTCAGCACCGCGCATCAGGCCGTCAGATCGTACGGCCCACCCTTCGCCATAGCGCGCGCCCAGGCCGGGCGGGTGTGAATACGGTCGAGAAACGCCATCATCCTGGGTCGCGAGCCATCCAGCCCGGCCTTGGCGGCGGCGGCCTCGACCACGAAGCTCATCTGGACGTCGGCCGCGGTGAACGCGTCGCCGGCGAACCATGCGAAGCGGGACAGTTCGGCCTCGATATAGTCCAGATGCAAGGTGAGCTGCGGCTCGACCATGGCGCTTTTGACCGCGCGCGCCAGTCCGCGCACCACCGGCCGTACCAGGAACGGTACCGGTCCGCTCTCGATCTGATCGAACACCAGCTTTAACAGCAGGTTCGGCATCGCCGAGCCCTCGGCGTAATGCAACCAATAGAGATAGCGTGTATGTTCGGCGGTGCCGACCGGCGGCACCAGCGCGCCCTGGCCGTGGTGCAGCAGAATATATTCGATGATGGCACCCGACTCGGCCAGCACCAGATCGCCGTCCTCGATCACCGGTGCCTTGCCCAGCGGATGGACATGGCGCAGCGACTGCGGCGCGCTGCCGGCACCGCCCTCCCGCGTGTAGGGCCGCACCTCGTAATCGAGGCCCAGCTCCTCCAGCAGCCACAGCACGCGTTGCGAACGCGAGTTGTTGAGGTGGTGGACGACGATCATTCTAACCCCTTGCGCGTGCCAAGCCCGAAGCGTGCCAGCTTCGCCGGCTTACGACATCAGTGACGCCAAGTCTGTCAAGAACTGCCGCTACCTATCGCGGTCCGGGCCACCGCCGCCTGAGATCGACGACATGCGCGACACCGGACGCCGCGAAACAACCAAGGACGAGCCAGGGTGATGCGGCCTTGAGCGCCAGAAAGCAGGCCAATGTCAGAAACGCCCCAGCGGCGAGATGAAAAACCACATCCATAACCGGCAGGCCGCGGCCGCTGAGCCGGCGCCACAGCACAAGGCCCAGCATTTCCAGCAGCGTGAAACCGAGCAGCGCCGCGAACAGCGTGCCATCGGCGATCAGGACCTTCAGGCGCACGCGCGAACGACTTCAGCCAACCCGGCGATGGTGCTGTCGCAGCCTGAGCAGCCCGATGCGCAGCCATGCCGGTCATGACGGAAAAACAACCGGTTCAGCACCCGGCGCCGACACCGACGGATGACGTCACGCCCCATTCTTCTTTAGCGCCCGATGATTCTCGGTAGGCAGAATCATCAGGCGCTAACAAGTTGTTTTACCGATCATGTTTCTCCATTTGGGTTAAGCAACCCAAACGCATCATGATCTAAACGCATCGACTGCCAGATTTCGAGGGTGATCGACGCTGTGCGGCCAGGCGCCTCCTCATGCGCCAGATGCCCCAGACCGTGCAGCGAGATCACCCGGGCGGTCGGCAGCAGGCGCCGCACGCGGGCGGCATCCGACGGCGGGATAGTCAGATCGCCCTGCCCAACCACCAGCACGAGCGGCGTGCGCAGCAACGGCAGATCGTGCGCCAGATCGCGCAGGCTCCAATTCGCCATCATGGCGAGCGCGCCGGCGACGTGGCTGGGATTGCCGACCACGCGGCGGTACAGCTCCGTTCCTTCCGCATCCAGGGTGGAACCGGTGCTGCGGATCAGCCGGTCGAGCGCGCGGGGTGTTGCCGCCTGGCGCGCCGCAATGCGCGACACCAGCCCCCAGGCGGCCATGCCGCGCGCCAGCGGGGCGAAAAGTTCGGTCGGCATGTTCGGCAGCGGCAGCATGGCGCCGTTCAGGCTGATCAGCGCGCGGGGCGCGATCTGCCGATCGAGACACATGCGCGCCAGGATCGCAGCGCCCGCGGAATGCCCGACCACAAGGTCCGGCGTAAGGCCGAGCACCTTCAGCAGCGCCGCCACACCGCGGGCCATGCCGGGCAACGACATCAGCGCGCCGGCCGGCGTCTGGGTGAAGCCGTGGCCGGGCAGGTCCGGCGCCACCACGGTGAAATCGGCCGCCAGCAGCGGTAGCAGCGTGCGCCAGGAATGCGTGGCAGCTCCAGTGCCGTGCAGCATCAGCAGCACCGGACCGCTGCCGGCGACTTGGACATGCCACTGAAACCCGGCCGCCATTACGAACCTGCTATGGCAAGCATTGGGCCACCCGGCACCGTCACGCTCCCAAAGCAATCGGCCCGGCATCGGCGTCTCCGTCAGAG
The DNA here is from genome assembly GCA_043732745.1 of Rhodospirillales bacterium. Lineage (GTDB taxonomy): Bacteria > Pseudomonadota > Alphaproteobacteria > Acetobacterales > Acetobacteraceae > CAIQQQ01. The sequence continues at coordinate 299 of JAYTHH010000271.1, read as the reverse complement.
CAGTATCGCTTCAAGTTTACTCAACTGGCGATAAAATTACTCAATAAAACAAAGGCTAGAGCATGGTCGCTTCGTCTATCAGAAGCGATCATCCTCTAGCAGCCTGTCGGATTGGCCTAATTCTATGTTTTGCCTTAAAATTTTAGCCAATATGGCGAGTAATAATTGATATAATATTACAATATTCACGTGCGATTTGGTCTAATATTTTGTCAATCGCCTGAACCCGACAGGCTGCTAGCGCGATTTCGGTGTGATGGTCTGCACGGCCTGCGTCAGGCGCGCGGCATCGACGTAGG
>JAYTHH010000270.1:0-4228 GCA_043732745.1 Rhodospirillales bacterium | reverse complement strand
GCGGAGGCGGCGGCGGTGGCGGCTCCGGCGGCGTGGGCTTTGGCGGCTCCGGGCTCGGATCAGGCGCGGGCGACGCTACCGCCGTTGCGGCCGGCGCCGGCACGAGGGCCGGGGTATCGGCCTTGCGGGACGGCGTCGGCGGGCCGGTCACCTCCATCGTGACGGCGACCTCCTGCGGCTCCTCTGGCTTGTCCGGCGACGGCAAGGTCACCACCAGGAACAGCAGAACCAAAGTGTGCACGATCAGCGACACCACTCCGGCACGCTTGATCAGGCGGTCATCTCGCACCTTGATGCCTCAGGGACGCGCGGGCGTTCGCGGGGCGGGCGCGGACGAACGTGAGGCGGGGGCAACCGGCGTGGCAACTTGAGGCGACGCGGCAGCCGGGCCGCCCGAGGGATCGCTCAGCAACGCCATCTTGGTGAATCCGCCTTGGGTGATCACCGCCAACACTTCGAGCATGCGGCCATACGAGTTGCCCTTGTCGCCGCGCACCAGGATCTTCTTGTCGTTGTTGCCTTCGGAAATCGCCTTGAGCTTCACCACAAGATCGCCCACCTCGATTTGTTCGTCCTGCAGGAACACCTGGCCCTGCGCGTTGACGGAGATCGTCAGCGGCTTGTCGTCCTGCGGCGCCGGGGCGGCCGCCGTCTTGGGCAGATCGACATTCACGGCGGAGGTCAGCAGCGGGGCCGTGACCATGAAGATGATCAGCAGCACCAGCATCACGTCCACCATCGGCGTGACGTTGATTTCCGCCATCGGCCGGTAGCGAGACTTTCGCCCGCCAACGCCGCCGCCGCCCATAAGACCACCCGCCATGGCTCAGCTCCGCTCTTCGGTCTGGCGTGACAGGATGGCGCCGAACTCGGTGCCGAAGCCTTCGAGCCGGCCGGCGAACCGCGCCAGATGGGTGCCGATGAGGTTGTAGGCCAGAATCGCCGGGATGGCGGCAACCAGCCCCATGGCGGTGGCGAACAGCGCCTCGGCAATGCCTGGCCCTACCGTGGCAAGGCTGGTGTTCTTCTGCGCGGCGATCACGGTGAAGGTGTGCATGATGCCCCAGACGGTGCCGAACAGGCCCACGAAGGTGGCAGACGAGCCGACCGACGCCAAGAACACCATCCACCGCTCCAGCCGCTCCATCTCGCGCTGGATCGTCACGTTCATGGCCCGGTCGACGCGCTCGCGCACGAAGCTGCTGCGCAGATCGGCGCCCGATGCGCGCAGGCTGCGGCGCCATTCGCTCATGGCGGCGCCGAACACGGCGGCCATCGGATGCGCCGGCTTGGCGCCTTCGTCTTCATAAAGCTCGTCCAGGCTGCCACCGGACCAGAAGCGGTCCTCGAACGCGTCGGCGGCACGCCTGGCGCGGCGCATCGCCATCGTCTTCTCGAACACGATCGCCCAGACCCACACCGAGGCCAGCAGCAGCATGATAATGACAAGCTTGACGACGATGTCCGCCTGCAGGAACAGGCCGGGAATGGAAAGGTCGCCCATCGTGGCCGAGGCCAGGTTCGCGGTATCTACAGCCCGGTCCAACGATCGTTCTCCTTCGTCTCAGTCCGCGGGCGAATCGCCGTTGGATGCGCCCATCATCAGCGCGAATGCGTCGCGCCATCGGGGTGGTATCCGGCCCGGCCGGCCGGTCGCCGCCTGCACGCACGCAAGCTGGATTTCAATATCCACGAGTCGTATCTCGCCGAGCATGATGGTCTGGCAAAGATCGACCGACACCCCCCGCACAGCGAGAGGCACGCTGGTCACTGTCAGCGCATCGTCAAGCCGCGCGGGAGCCAGATAGTCCAATTTGACGCGCCGCACCATGAAGATCAGTCCATGAAGGGCTGTAAGCTCGGAATGCGGCACCCCGAGGGCACGCAATGCCTCGGTCCGGGCGCGTTCGGCGAATCCGAGATAGTTCGCGTGATACACCACGCCCCCCGCATCGGTGTCCTGGTAATAGACGCGAATCGAAAAGTGATGTGCGCCCATGAGCAGCGTGGGCGTCATAGTTCCAGGTCGAGCACGGGCTGGGTGCCCGGCGGGGGCGTGAGGCCCAAATGCCGCCAGCCGCGCTCACCCAGCATCCTGCCGCGGCTGGTCCGGAGAATGAGGCCTTCCTGGATCAGATACGGCTCAATCACATCCTCCAGCGTGTCGCGCGCCTCGGCCAAGGCGGCGGCCAGGGTTTCGACGCCGACCGGACCGCCGCCGTGATGCTCGGCCATGCGGCGGAGATAGCGCATGTCCATCGCATCGAGTCCGATCGGATCGACCTCGAGCCGTCGCAGCGCGGCATCGGCGAGACCGCTATCGACCAAGATGCTGCCCTGGACGAGCGCAAAATCCCGAACCCTGCGCAGCAGCCGGCCGGCAATGCGCGGCGTGCCGCGAGACCGCCGCGCAATCTCCTCGGCGCCGTCATCGCCGAGCAGGAAGCCGAGTTTCTGAGCCCCGCGGGCCACGATCAGCTGCAATTCGGCGGGCGTGTAGAACACCAGCCGCAACGGAATGCCGAAGCGGTCGCGCAGCGGCGTGGCCAGCAGCCCGGCCCGGGTGGTGGCGCCAACGAGGGTAAAAGGCGCCAGATCGATGCGCACGCTGCGCGCGGCCGGGCCTTCGCCGATGATGAGGTCGAGCTGGAAATCCTCCATCGCCGGATACAGAATTTCCTCGATGGCCGGCTGCAGGCGGTGGATCTCGTCGATGAACAGCACGTCGCGCGGCTGCAGATTGGTCAGAATCGCCGCCAGATCGCCGGCACGCTGGATCACCGGGCCGGAGGTTGCGCGAAACCCCACCCCCAACTCACGCGCCACGATCTGCGCCAGGGTGGTCTTCCCCAGTCCGGGCGGGCCGTGCAGCAGCACATGGTCCATCGCCTCGCCGCGGGCGCGAGCGGCCTGAATGAAGATGGAAAGATTTTCCCGCGACGCGCGCTGGCCGGTGAAATCCGCCAGCGTCTGAGGCCGCAGCGTCGCCTCGGCAGCATCCTCGTCCGTGCGCATGGCGGTGATTGGGCGGTCCTCGTCGCTCACCGCGCCAGCTCCTTCAGCCCGTCACGAATGAGGCTGTCCAGCGTCGCCGTCTCCGCTTGCCGCTCCATCGCGCGGCCAACGGCGGTGGCCACCTCGGGGCGGCGATAGCCGAGATTGACCAACGCCGAAATCGCGTCGCTCTCCACGCCGGCGGATGGCGGCAGCACCGGCGAGAAGCCCACGCCCACCGGCATGGCGCCCGCCTTTTCGCGCAATTCCGTCAGCAGCCTGATGGCCAGCTTGGCGCCCACGCCCGAGGCCCGCGTCAGCGCACCGCGATCGGCCTGCTGGATGGCGGCAATCAGATCGCGCGGCGACAATGCGGACAGGATGGCCAGCGCCACCCTTGCGCCCACACCCTGCACCGTCGTCAGCAGCCGGAACCACTCCCGCTCGGCGCTGTCGGCAAACCCATAGAGCGTGATCGCATCTTCGCGCACCTGCATCTCACACAGCACCACGGCCACCGAGGGAGACTGCGGCAAGGCTGAAAGCGTGCGGGTGGAGGCATGCACGAGGTAGCCGACACCGCCGACATCGATGACACAGCGATCGGCTTCGAGCAGCACCACGCGGCCTGTCAGTTGCGCAATCATCGTTGCGCCCGCGACGTAACCGTCATGCCATCACCTTGCCCTTGGCCCAGGCGGTGCGGCTGGCGCGATGATGGGCGTGGCAGATCGCCACTGCCAACGCATCGGATGCGTCGGCCCGCTTAATGGTGGCGCCCGGCAACAGGCGGCGGACCATCATGCCGACCTGGTCCTTGTCCGCCCCGCCGGTGCCGACCACCGCAAGTTTCACAGTTTTGGCGCCGTATTCAGCCACGACAAGCCCCGCCATGGCCGGGACCAGCAACGCCACGCCGCGCGCATAGCCCAATTTCAGCGTGGCGCTGCCGTTGCGGTTCACATAGGTCTCCTCGACCGCCGCCTCGGCCGGCCGATACTCGGCGATCAGCTTGGCCAGCGCGTGTTGCAGGGCACACAGGCGTGAGGGCACTGACTCGTCGCTGTCAGTGGCGATCACCCCATCCGCCACATGGCGCAGACGGTTGCCATCGCTCTCCACCAGCCCCCAGCCGGTGAACCGCAGCCCCGGATCGATACCTAAAAGCAGCGTCATCCAGCCTCAGGGTGGACGAAGTCCACCACCCCCACCATCAGGCCGAAATCCGCGCCAT
>JAYTHH010000269.1:0-4230 GCA_043732745.1 Rhodospirillales bacterium | reverse complement strand
CCATGCCCTGCTGCGCCGGCAGGCAGAAGCGACCGGGCGCGCAGCGCCCAACCCCAAACGCGTCTACCGGGTGATGAATGTCGAAGCCAACCCGCCTGACGAGGTAGCTACCCCTGGTTTTGCCCCGGTTACCGTGACCGGCGTGAGGCCATTGTCGAGGTTGGTGTTTGTTGACGGGACTGACGGGATGGTGACCGAAGGTTTCAGCCCGGCGCGGGTCTTGGTGAGGGTTTCACCGATGCCGACCGCAAAATCCTGACGGTCGGCGCACATCCGGTATCCGAGGCGGCTGTGCAGGGCGGCTTCGAACTCGCGTTCGAGGAAGCCCTGCTGGATGATCGGCTGCAGGGCGGCCGGGAAGTTTTGAATGCCCATCTGGAAATTTCCTCATGAATGTTTTCGCATGTGCCGGGGCTGCCGGGCATGTGGGTGATGGCGTTCGCGGAATTCGAAAGGCGCAGTCCGCCACGAAGGCTCTATCGACGGCGAAGCAGCTCGGTTCGGGCGGCTTGCCATTCCTTGTGCGACATCGCGGTGACAGGCTTGGCGATGGGGGGCGTGGACGGCGGGGTGGGCGACGTGGCCGAAGAGTTGGCGGTGGGGAACAGCCACGGCTTGGCGCGTCTGAGATCGGTCATGATACGGTCGGCGTTTTCGATCTCGCCTTTGGCATCGCGTTTGATGGTGGTGAGATCGAGAAGTTTGAGACCGTCGAGGTCGACCATGCCGGCGCGGACAGCGAGGGTTTTCAACTCGGCGTGGGTGAGGTCGCGCTGATAGGTGGCTTCTCGTTCGACGAGCTGGCGCTCGAGATCGGCCAGACGGTCGTTGGAGGTTGGAGTTGTTGCGTCGGTCATGCGATTTCCTACACTGCGATGTCGGTGTCGGTTGCGGCGATTTTGGCGCGTTCCAGGCCGATGTCGGGCACGGCGTAGATATCGGCGATGCTGCGCAGCGCCGTTTCCGGCGAGAGCAGTTTAGCGGTGGTGAGGGTGGCGAGGGTCTGTGCGTCGGCGGCGCGGTCCGAAGCATCGGGCGCGTACCATCGCGGCCATTTCAGGCGAAGCCTCGCGCTGCGATCGAGTGGCGGGACGGGTTCGTGGTGGGTGGTGAGGCGGTAGATGTGGCTGGCCGCGATGATCATCCGACAGATCTGGAGAATGGCGGCGCCGTAGCTGACGCGGAGATTGTCGGCGAGGAAGATGAGGCCCTGGTTCATCATTTCAAGTGCCCTGCCCGACTGCGCCGTGGTGAGGCGGTCTGCACTGGCGCGGTTGCCGTGCACACCTTCGAGGGCGAGTTCGCGCAGTGTTCGGATGTATTCGATCACGGCGGCCGACGCGGTGCCGTTTATTTCGAGTAGCCTGGCGTCGCCGTGTTCGGTGACAACCAGGGCGTTGCCACCGCCGCGGACGAGTTCTCTTGCATCTCCGGCCGGTTCACGGATGAGCAGCGTGGGGTCAGAGCTGTATTTGAGGCCGCGGCCGGCCTGGCTGAGTTGGTAGTCGATCTCGATGGCGGTCTCGATCGCGGGGCGGAAGGTACAAGCGCCGTCCATACCCTCGGCACCATCGGGGCCGCCTGGCAGGTTGCGGATCCAGACCAGGGGGACGAAGCCGAGGCCGTGGGAGATGCTTCTGATGGCGTCGATCGTGGGTGGGTCGACGCTGGTCGTGGGCCAGGGGTGGAACCAGGTTTCGCTGGTGGTGTCCCAGACCCGCATGAACCAGTATTGCGCCGCCGGGTTATCGATTTGGTAACCGAGGTCGGCGAGACTGCTGCCAGCAACTTTGTATTTCTCGGCGACTGAGAGGAGCGTGTCCGGTGCCTCTGGGTCCCATACTGGAGTTAGGTAGAGGCTTTCGAGAACCTTGAGGAAGATGCGGCCTTTGAGGACGCGGAGCTGGATGGCGACCGATCCGACGGCACCGCGCAGGGCGGCTTCCTGCATGACGGCGTTCAGGCGGGTCTCGGTGGCAAGGTCGGACAGTGCGTTGCGTAATGCGGCGTCTTCGCTGTCGATGGTGGGAAAATGACCGTCGCTGAAGACAAGGCTGACGCTGTCGTCAACGACGATTCGGGCGAGTGGGTAGCGCACGGAAGGGCGCCGGCTGCGAAGTGGAATGTATTCGCCGGATGCGGTTCGCTCATCCTGGAAGGCGTGGGGGAGCAGGTCGTAGAGCGTGCCGTCCTGCACTCTCTTATAGAGTGCGAGCCTTGCGGTGCGGGGGCTGTAGTCCGGGTCGGGCGGCGCGAGGGCGGCGATGGTTTCGAACATAGGGGCTCGCCTTCCGGAAAGTGGCGGGATGATGGGATGTCAGCGACCGAGCAAGGACATGTTGAAGCGGCGGGACTGCGTGCCGGAGTGCGCCAGGGCAGTGAAGGCGCGGCTGAGGGCGTCCACTTGGTCGTCCTTTCGGCCTTGGGGAAACTCCCGTAGCTCATCCAGGAACGATCGGTTCCAAGGGGCGCGGAACAGTGACAGTGAGCCGGCATCGACGGCGGCGGCTGGTAGGGTGGCGCGGAGAAGTTTGCTGCCGGTTTCTGGACTGGCGCGAACGCGATGGCCGGCGAGGCGTTGGGTAAGCCAGGCGATCTGCTGTTTGCCGGCTTGGCCGGGATCCTGCGGGAGGCCGACGATGGTTTTGGGGCCGTCTTGGTTTGCTGTCGATACGATAAGGTTAGCGATTTCCGTTGGCCCGGCTCGGATACGGATAATGTCGGTAACGATGTGGTGGCCTTCTTCAGTGATGCCAAGTTTGAGGCCAACCGTCCAATCGGGATCGCGGCCCTCGGTGGGAAGGGTTGCGGCGAGATCCCATGCTCGGACTTCCCGGATGAGTCTTGGCATTTCCTCGACGACGACGATGCGGGCGGTGGTGAAGAGGGCGTCAGAGTCCGGCGTTGGGTTCTGTTGAAAGAGCGCCTGCCAGATGCGGGGGCCGACGGTGCGGCGTTTGCGATCCAGCGCTGCCTCGTTTTCCCATTCTGGCCAGAGCGCTTCGCCTGGTTGGCGGCCGAGCGGGTCGTTTGTTTCGGCTAAAGCGGGGAACTTGACCACGGTCCAGCCCGGGTCGGCTTCGAGGAGGCGTCCGCCGAGGTCATCCTGATGCCATCGTGTCATGATAAGGACGATGCGGCCGCCTGGTTTGAGGCGGGTGGCGAGATCGGAGCGATACCAGTTCCACAGTGAATCGCGGGCAGACTGGCTATCGGCTTCGGTGTGCGACTTGATGGGATCGTCGATCAGCACGAGGTCGGCGCGACGCCCGGTGATCGGGCCGCGAATGCCGCAGGCGTAGTAGTCGGATCGGTTGGTGGTTCGCCATCGTGCGGCGGCGCGTTCGTCGCGCGTGAGGTCGTAGCCGAGGACGGGAGCCTGTTCGCGAACGACTTCGCGGACCCTGCGGGCGAAATGGCCAGCAAGATCGGCAGTGTGACAGGCGGCGATGACCGAGCTGGCGGGATGACGTGTGAACCACCAGGCGGGAAAGAGGACTGAGGCGTAGGCAGATTTTCCGTGGCCGGGCGGCAGAAGCAGCATCAGCCGGTCGATCTTGCCGGAGGCGACATCTTCGAGACGGTCCAGCATGGCGATGTGGTGGCGGGCGGGCACCTGTTCCATCGGCGCCAGAGCGTGTGATGCCCAGCCGTGCAGGGTTGTGATGTCGGGCGGTGCTATGCCGGGCTGTTCTGTCGGGTTGATTGGGGCGCAGTAGTTGGTCCTGGAAGCTGAAGTACCAATCCTTCGGCTGCGGAACTGGGGCTGTTGTGGAGGGATGGGTGGGTCGATGGCCGATGGGGAAATGGCCAGCGCCAGCCTGGGCTGGTCTGTTCTTTTGGCCATATTGTCCTTTTGGGAACGTATTGGAGGAACGGGAGGCGCTGTCTGCGCGTCCGGTCGATCATAAGGAAAAAGATACATTTTCTTGGGGTGGCTGGGAAGGAAAAAAATCCAAGCTAGGTGAAAATTCCTTTTGGCACGACTGTCAGGACGCCGTTCCTGCAAAACTGTCATTTCGCGATTTCGCGGAACGGCCAATTGAGGCAATGAAGACCGAGCGTATTGATTTTTGAGAACTCATTTATTTTCAGACGTTTGCAGGCAGAATTAAGGACGGGTTCCGCAAATCCCGACAGTCCATCTGTTTAATTGTGGCAGCAATGAGTCCGACCCAAGGTTCCAAGGGGGTTGATCTTGTCGACGGGGCTTGCCTGTATGCGGCGCCA
>JAYTHH010000268.1:0-4231 GCA_043732745.1 Rhodospirillales bacterium | reverse complement strand
CGCCCGGGTCCTGCTCCTTGATGCCGGCCTCGCCGAAGGAGCCGGGCTGCGGGCGGGCCATGGTGCTGTTCGGCTGGATGAGGGCGGCGCGGCCCACGAGATAGGCGGGTTCCAGCAACTCCATCACCGGCACCTCCACAAACGCGGGATCGGAGAGATAGCGCCGCCGATCGGCTTCGGAGAGGCGGCTCGCCTCCAAGAATTCGTGTACCGATGCCGGATCTGCGGGATCGCCCGGCGGTATCGTGCCGAGGATCTGCAGCATAACAATTCCGCCGAACGACGGTACCGGCGCGGTGCAGACGCGCATGGCCTGCCAGGGCGCGCACAGAGCCGGCCCGACCCGTGGCTTCGCATCACGCAACTCGGCCTCGGTGATCCAGGAGGCCCGGGGCGGACGGCTCAGCACGTCCAGGGTGGCGCGTGCCCCGTCGGCGGCCCAGAGGCCTTCCGGGCCGAGCTGTGCCACGCGACGCATGACGGTGGCGTAATCGGGGTTGCGGAACGTCTCACCCGACGCGATGACCTCGCCGGAGGGCGTGAGATAGGGCTTGCGGATCGCCGCGAGAGCCGTATCTGCGCCCGGCTCGACCAGGGCGGCGTGAAGCTGCGGTGGCATCGGCGCGCCATCGGCCGCCAGGCGTTCGGCCGGCGCGAAAAGGCGGGCCCAGGGCAGCGCGCCATGCGCGCGATGCGCCTCCCACAGCGCCGGCAGAACGCCGGGCACGCCGACCGAGCGCGGACTGAATGCCACGCTGCGCGGGTCGAGCAAGGTGCCGCTGCGGCTTAGGCTGAGCGAGCGGGTGGCGGCGCGTGGCGCGGTCGCCATGCCGTCGAAGCTTTCGACCGCTCCAGTTTTTGGGTCCCACACCAGGGTGACGCTGCCGCCGAGCAGGCCGGAGGCCTGCGGTTCCAGCAGGCCGAGCACCGCCTGCACGGCAATTGCCGCGTCTACCGCGCTGCCGCCGACTTTCAGAATGTCCAGCCCCGCCGCTGATGCCAGCGGATTGGCTGAAACGACCATTTGACTGGCGCCGTGGTCGACGATATCGCTCTGCGGCGCCGATGACGGCAGTGCACAGCCGCTGACCAACAGCAACAGCCCACTCACCAGCCCTAGGCTGCACCGGTTCAGCCGTTTTCCCATTCGACGCGCCCCCCGGCACCGGAGTGCCATCAACTGGCGCTCCGGTCCACTGGGGACCGCCGAATTTCGGCCTGCGAGGGTCTGATCAGGCGGCTTTCTTCGCCTGGATCGCCGCCCACACGCGCTGCGGCGTGGCGGGCATGTCGATGTGGGCGATGCCGAACTCGCTCAGCGCATCGGCCACCGCGTTCATAACCGACGGCAGGCTGCCGGCGCATCCGGCCTCGCCGCAGCCTTTGACGCCCAGCCCGTTGCTGCGCGCTGGTACCGGGTGGCTGGCGAACGACATGCCGGGAAGGTCGGACGCGCGGGGGAGCTGGTAGTCCATGTAGGAGCCACTGAGGAACTGGCCGTCCTCGTCATAGTAGGTCGCCTCGTGCAGCGCCTGGCCGATGCCCTGCACGATGCCGCCATGCGCCTGGCCCTCGACGAGCATCGGGTTCACCAGCACGCCGAAATCGTTGACGGTGTCGTATTTTACCACCTCGATGACGCCGGTCTCCGGGTCCAGCTCCACCTCGGCGACGTGGCAGCCATTGGGGAAGGCGGAGGGCACGCCGGGGAACACCAGTTGCGCGTCGAGGATGGCAGGGCTGCCATCGGCGAGGGTGAGGCCGCCGTGGATCTTTTCGGCGAGCTCCATGATGCCGATGCTGCGGTCGGTGCCGGCGATGGTGAAGCGGCCGCGACTGAACTCGATATCGGCAGGTGCGGCCTCCAGCACTTGCGAGGCGGCCTTCGTGCCATTCTCGATCACTTTTTCACTGGTCGCCACGATGGCGCTGCCGGACTGCATGATGGAGCGGCTGCCGCCGGTGCCGCCACCGGCGATAAGTTGGTCGCTGTCGCCCTGCACCAGTCGGATTTTATCGAATGGAACACCGAGCTGGTGCGCGAGGACCTGGGCGAAGGGTGCTGCGTGGCCTTGTCCGTAGTCGAGCGTGCCGGTGACGATGGTGACGGTTCCGTCGGCCTCGAAACGGACGCCGCCCATCTCGTTGCCGGCAGGGGCCGTGACTTCCAGGTAATGGCCGATGCCACGGCCGCGGATCAGGCCGCGGGCGCGGCTTTCGGCGCGGCGGGCGGCATAGGAATCCCATTCGTTGGCGACCAACGCGTCGTCCAGGATCGCCGCAAAATCGCCGCTATCATAGACCATGTTCGATGGCGCGGTATAGGGCATGGCGTCGGGTGCGATGTGATTGCGGCGGCGCAGTTCGACGCGGTCGATGCCCATTTCGCGGGCGGCGGTCTCGACCAGTCGCTCCATGTAATAGTTGCCCTCGGGCCGCCCGGCGCCGCGATAGGCCCCCACCGGGGTGGTGTTGGTGAACATGCAGCGCGACGACACCTCGACCAGCGGAGTGCGATAGACGCCGATGATGTTCTTCACCGTATTGGACGTGGGCGGGATGGTGGTGGCATTGGATAGATAGGCGCCAATATTGCCATAGCCCTTGACCCGCAAGGCGAGGAAATGCCCTTCGGCATCCAGCGCCAGCTCGGCGGTCATGTCGTGGTCGCGGCCGTGGCTGTCCGACAGGAAACTGTCGGAGCGGTCATCGGTCCATTTGACGGGCGCACCCAGCAATTTGGCGGCAGCTAGTAGACAAATATATTCGGGATAGACTGAGGCCTTCATGCCGAACGAGCCGCCGACATTGCCGGTCAGCACGCGCATCTTCTCGGTGCCCACGCCCATGATGGAGCCGAGGCCGCTGCGCATGCCGAACACGCCCTGGCAGCCAAGCCGCATCACGTAGGCGCCGGTTTCGGCGTCGAAATCTGCGATGGCCGAGCGCGGCTCCATGGCGGCGACGACGATGCGGCTATTGCGTATGTCGAGCTTGGTGATGTGCGCGGCGGAGGCGAAGGCGGCGCTGACCGCTGCGGTGTCGCCGTAGTGAAAATCCAGCACGAGATTGCCCGGGGCGTCTTCGTGCACCAGGGGGGCTCCGGGGGCGTCGGCGGCGCGGGCGTCGGTTACGGCGGCAAGTGAATCAATTTCGGCGAATACTGCCTCGGCGGCGTCACGCGCCTGTTTGGCGGTCTCGGCCACCACCATCGCGATGGGGTCGCCGACATAGCGCACGCGGGTGCCGGCCAGGGCGTACTGCACGGGCTTGGGGGAAGGTTGGCCGTTGCGGTTGGCGCCGGTGACATTGGCCTGCATCGGCTTGACGCCGGCTTTATTCAGGTCTGCCTCGGTCAGCACGCAGCGCACGCCCGGCATTGCCCGTGCCTCATCAGTGTGCAGTGCCGTCAGCACGCCGTTTGCGATGCGGCTGCGCACCATCACGCCGTAGAGCTGGCCGGGCAGGTTGAGATCGTCGGTGTAGCTTCCCTCGCCGCGCAGCAGGGATGGGTCTTCGATGCGCGGAACCGACTGGCCGATGGCAAAGCGGTCTTCTGGGAGCCCGGCGTGATCAAATGGTGCGTTCATGACGATGAAGCCTCTTTGGGAGCGTTCGCGGATGCAAGAAGATATGGAGTGTTGGGGCAGACTGAAACCCCATGGAGGTTAGAAGGGGAATGTGAGAAGGGGAATGTTAGACAGCTCGCCAGGCCGTCCAGCCGATGGTCGCCATGCCGGCCAGAACCACCATGATGAGGGCGACCACCCCGGGCCAGTCTGCGTGATGCCACAGCCATCCCGGTGGCACCCCGCCGAGCGCGCCGCCGATATAGAAACTGGTGACATAGAGCCCCACCGCCGACGAACGGGCTCGTAGGACGGCGGTGCCGATAAAGCCCAGCGACAGCGCTTGCACCACGAAAAGCCCGCCGGTGACCAGCGCCAGTCCAGCGATCACGATGGGCAGAGAGGCCGATAGGCTGAGCAGGATGCCGGATGCCGAGATAGCCAGGGCGGCGAGCAGCGCACGCGGCCGGCCGATTTGCACCGCGACCCGCGTGGCCAGCGGCGTGGTGATCATGCCCAGGAGATACACAGCGAACACCGATCCGAGGCTTGAGGTGGAGAGCGAGAACGGCGGCTGTGCGAGGTGGAAATTCACGAAGGTGAAGGTGGCGACAATACAGAACAGCATGCCGAATCCGACCGCGCAGGTGGCGAGCAGGCGA
>JAYTHH010000267.1:0-4238 GCA_043732745.1 Rhodospirillales bacterium | reverse complement strand
GGTGGAACAGCGCCGCGCGATCTTCCTCCAATCCAATCCCGCCGTGGTCATCGCCGCCTGTGAGGCGCTCGCGGGCATGGACCTGCGGCCGGAGATCCCGAACATCGACATCCCCGTGCTGGTCGTTGTCGGTGCACTTGACGAAGCCACACCGCCTGCGATGTCGCACGAGCTCGCGGGGCTGCTACCGCACGCGCATCTTCAGGTGCTGGACGGCCTTGCCCACGTGCCACAGTTGCAAGACCCGGCGCGGTTCCTGGCGGCAGTGCTGCTGTTCCTTATGGAAACTTAGAGCATGATCCGATCGGATAAAGATGCTCGATAAAACAGGGACCCAGAGATTTTCTCCGATCCCTATCGATCGGAAAAAGCTCTGGGCCGCGCCATCTGCCACCACTGCAAAATCTCCTCACCGTTCCAGAACACCACGCCCTCATGGTTCTTGGCATAGTCATAGATCTGCTCAAGATACTTGATCCGGTGCGGCACGCCCGAGATATACGGATGAATGGCAATCGCCATGATCTTCGCCCGCTCGGCGCCCTCGAGATACATCCTGTCGAAATAATCCTGGCACCGCGTTGCCCAGTACGGGCTCTCGTGATGCTGGATCAGCATGGTGGGAATGTCGTTCAGCTCCGCGGTGTAGGGCAGGGTGACGAGCGGGCCGGATTCGGTATGGATCTCCGCCGGCTCGTCGTCCCAGATCCAGTCGCCGATATACTTTACGCCGGCTTCCGCCAACAACTCCGGCGTTTCCAGCGTTTCGGTCAGGCCAGGCCCCAGCCAGCCGACCGGACGCTTGCCAGTGAAGTTCTCCAGAAAATCCATCGAGCGATGGATCATACCCTTCTGGTCCGGGATTTGATGGATCGGCCCCTGGTCCCAGCAATGGCCCATGAACTCCCACCCCGCATCGCGCGCCGCCGATGCCACGCGCACATAATCCTGGCAGACGCGGGCATTGATCGACAACGTGGGCCGAATGTTGTGCTTGGCGAACAGGTCGAAGAACCGCCACACCCCCACCCGCATTCCGTATTCGTGCCAGGCCCAATTCGGCACATCCGGCTGCATCGACTGGCCCATCGGCGGCGACAGAATCTGGCGCGGCATCGGCCGCCCGATGTCCCACACTTCAAGATTGACGATCGACCACACCACTACACGCGCGCCATCCGGCAGTTTCAAAGGCGGGCGATCGACAATGGCGGAATAGGGGGCTCGGTCGCGCGGTTGCGTCATCGTCATCTCCGGAAGGTCGCACCCTGATTACTCGCCAGACGAGGTCACACGTCAACTCACCCGATATCGCCCCAACTCGCATTCACACGCCCGGTCTCCTCCTCCAGCACCGAAAGAAAAGCCGCGGTGGCAGGCTCCAGCGGGCGCTTGGACGGCTCGATCAGCATCAGATCCACCGACAGGCTGGGGCTGGCGAGCATGCCCACCGTCCAGCGCCCACCCGCCTGCTCATCGGCCATCATCACGCCTGGCACCACCGTCAACCAATCGCTCTGGCCCACCAGGTCAAGTGCGCCGAGCATCGCATCCAGTTCCAGAATACGTTCGATCTGCACGCCGTTGGCGGCAATATAAGCGTCCAGGCTTTGGCGGCGTGCATTCTGAATGCCCGGCAGAACCAGTTTCAATGGGCCAAGATCAGCCAGACGCACAGGCGCACGGTGCACCAGGCCGCGTGCACTGGCGGCCACCAGGACTTCTGGCGTGCGGCCGAACATGCGGCTGCGCAGGCCGGGCCCAACGGGTGCTGCCGGCACCACCGCAAACGCCAGCGCGCCCGCCCGCACGCGCTCGACCAGCACGCCGCTATAGGCCTCCACGATACGCACGGACACGTTGGGGTGCTGTGCGGTGAAGCGGGCCAAAGCGGGCGCCAGGGCGCAGCGGGTCATGGATGGCATCAGGCCCACCAGCACCTCGCCCTCCAGGCTTCTGCCGAAGCCCCGCATAGCCTGGGCGGCGGCGGCGTGCGCGCGCAGCACGTCCACGCAATGACGATAGAATTCATGGCCGGCCGGGGTGGGCACAATCTCCCCGGAAAGGCGCTCGAACAGACGCATACCGAAACGATCCTCGAGTTTTCGCACGTGCTGGGACACGCCGGATTGCGTGGCGTGCTCGCGCCGCGCCGCCGCGGTGAAGCTGCGTTCCTCATAGGCGGCGGCGAACAGGCGTATCTCGGGCGGGGCATCCGGCATGGCATCAACCTGAGTGATGTATTTCGCTAAATGCTATCACTTTTTCGCGCAGGAACGATGGCTAATTCGGCGCTTTGTCCTTGCGCGGCTTGAGGGTTGGGCTTTTACTGTTTGAGGCAGGTCAGTTGATAAATAGAGCACCCCCGCCATCGGCAGAGGGGCGCCGCACCGGGGGATGCCATGCTGCGTTCATTGCGCGGGTTGCTGGTTGGTCTTGTCGTCCTGGCTGCGTGTTTGGCTCCGGCCGCCGCCGACCCGCTCAAGATCAAGGTCGGATGGAGCACGATGCCCGGGCACATGATCCCGGTGCTGTTCACCCACAACAAGGGGCTGCGGCACCACGGCATATCTTATACTGTTGAGCCCATTCTGTTCCGTGGCAGCGCTCCGCAACTGACGGCACTGGCCGCCGGCGAGATCGACATGATCGCCTCATCGCCCGCCACCATCGCGCTGGCGGTGCTGAACGCCGGCCTCGATGTTCGTGTTGTGGCGGATATCATTCAGGACGGCGTTCCCGGCCATCATTCCGAAACCTGGCTGGTGCTGGCCGATAGCGGCATCACGACTGCCGCCCAACTCAAGGGCAAGCGCATCGCCACCAACGCCATCGGCTCAGCGTCAGACACTGCGATGCGGGCCATCATGTTGAAGGCCGGGCTACAGGACCGGCGGGACTACATCACCATCCAGGCTGCGTTCCCCAGCATGTTGCCATTGCTGGACGAGAAAAAAGTGGATGCGGCACCTATCCTGATGCCGGATCTGACCGAAGCATTAAAAAATCCGAAATATCGTGCCGTATTCCAGGCCAAGGACGGACTGGGCCGGTCGGATCTGGTGTTCCTGCTGGGACAGACAGCCTTCATCGAGAAGAACCGCGCCGCAGTGCAGGATTTTGTCGAAGATTATGTGCGCGCCAACCGTTGGTTCGCCGATCCCGCCAACCGCACCGAGGCACTGAAAATCATCGCCGACTACATGAAGATCAAGCCGGCGCAGTTGGAACATCTGTATACCGAGAAGGATTACTTCCGTGATCCCTACGGCATGCCCGATTACGGTGCCTTACAGAGCGCGATCGACGTGTCGCGCGATGCTGGCATTCTGCCGGACACAATTAGTGTGAAGAAATACTCCGATACCACTCTGATCGACGAGGCGCGCCGGCGGATCATCGCTTCCCCATGAAGGATAGTGTCGGCATCGAGATCGAAGGCGTTACGCATGGCTACACGCCGAAGCGGGGGCGGCCGATGGTGGCGTTGGACAATATCTCGCTGTCCATCCCAGCACAGGAATTCCACGCACTGCTCGGCCCCAGCGGCTGCGGCAAAAGCACGCTGCTGTTCCTGATCGGCGGCTTCCAGAAAATCCAGCAGGGCCGCATCCACACCGCCCACGGCGATGTCAGCGCGCCCGGCCCGGACCGCGGCATCGTCTTCCAGAATTTTGCGTTGTTCCCCTGGAAGACTGTGATGGAGAACGTGCGCTACGGGCTCGAGAAAAAAGGCATCAGGGGATCGGAGGCTGAGCAGACCGCCAAGCACTTCATCGATCTCGTCCATCTGAACGGCTTCGAGAATTCCTACCCCTCCCAACTCTCCGGCGGCATGCAGCAACGCGCCGCCATCGCCCGCACACTCGCGATCGACCCCGATATCCTCC
The DNA here is from genome assembly GCA_043732745.1 of Rhodospirillales bacterium. Lineage (GTDB taxonomy): Bacteria > Pseudomonadota > Alphaproteobacteria > Acetobacterales > Acetobacteraceae > CAIQQQ01. The sequence continues at coordinate 348 of JAYTHH010000267.1, read as the reverse complement.
TGATGGACGAACCCTTCGGCGCACTCGACGCACAGACGCGCCGTATCATGCAGGAGGAGTTGCTGGCGATCTGGCGGGCAACCCGCAAAACCGTGGTATTCGTGACGCATGACGTGGCGGAGGCCGTGTATCTGGCCGATACCATCTCGGTGATGTCGGCCAGACCGGGGCGGATCAAGCGGCTGGTGCAGGCGTCGTTCAACCGGTGCGAGGACACCGCGGTGTTCAAAAGCCCCGAATTCACCGGTATGGTCGAGCACGTCTGGGAAATGGTGCGCGACGAGGTGGACGAAGCGCGGCGGCAAGGCCATTGAAGGGCGGCCATTGAGCGTGGAGAGAATAATCCTC
>JAYTHH010000266.1:0-13316 GCA_043732745.1 Rhodospirillales bacterium | reverse complement strand
CGGAACGGGCCCTCCTCGCCGTCGTATCCAGCGATCGCGGCGCCGATATCCATCTTGATGCGCTCGGCCGAGCTTTCGCCGATCAGCAGGTTATGGTTCCGACGGATATACGAAATGATCGCCTCGTCCATCTTGTCGCCGCCGACGCGCACCGAGCGGGAATAGACGATGCCGCCGAGCGAAATCACCGCCACTTCGGTAGTGCCACCGCCGACATCGACGACCATCGAGCCGGACGGCTCCGTCACCGGCAGGCCGGCGCCGATCGCAGCCGCCATCGGCTCTTCGATCAGCAGCACCTTTCTCGCACCTGCACTCTCAGCACTCTCCTGGATGGCGCGGCGCTCGACGGCAGTGGAGCCGGAGGGCACGCAGACGATGATCATCGGCGAGGCAAACCCACGCCGATTGTTCACCTTGCGAATGAAATGCTTGATCATCTCCTCGGCAACTTCGAAGTCGGCGATCACGCCGTCGCGCAGCGGGCGGATGGCCTGGATGTTGCCGGGCGTGCGGCCGAGCATCTGCTTGGCTTCCTCGCCCACCGCCAGCACCATCTTCTTGCCGCGCACGTCGGCGATCGCCACCACGCTTGGCTCATCGAGCACGATTCCGCGGCCTTTGACATAGACCAGCGTGTTCGCGGTGCCGAGATCAATGGCCATGTCGGCTGACATGAAGCCAAGCATGCGAGAAAACATGGGGGAACCTTCTTGGGAACGAGGCGTGCGCACTTGCCTCGGGAGGAGACTTTAAATTCAGATCAAGGCGGGGAATTAACCCCGGCGATCGGATGCGGCAAGAGCCGATCCGGCATAGGCGCGCGCGGCCACCGTGATGACGCAGCCGGATTCACGCCATCAGGCAGCTACAATCATGCAGCATCATGGCGCTGCGGCACGATGCTGCCAGTAAACAACGATTTGACGCCAGATCGGGAGGCTCGTGCGATCAGACACAGCACGCCGACTGCGCCACACATTACGCATGACGCTTCACGAGCGCCCGCACATTCTGCAGGGCAACGCCCTGCCTCACCACCGGGGCACAGGGGAATGTCCCGCGGGATGCGCCGGCCGGGTGGCCGAACACCTAGTGCGATACTGCCTTCGAATGCGTCGCGTGTGTCGCCCAAAGCCTGGCGTAGACTGGTCGATTGTCCGCACTGGCTGCCGCGGCAACCATCGCCAAACACCTGGAACAGAAATGACAGGCATGGTCGTTCTCAGGCAGATCGAGCGTTTCGCCTTCACATGCCGGCTCTGGCAACTCGTGGCAGCACTGTTCGCCTTCATGTTCTTCAAGGACCGGCATCTGGACCTACCCGAGCCAGGAGCTGGGGCGCGCAACCGGTTGACTTTGCGGGTCGCGGCCCCCTCGGACGCTGCCCGAGTTACGCAGAGAGCGCTTCGGGTTCTGTTCGGGCGCGCTTGACGAGCAGTTTGTTCAGCGCGTGGAGATAGGCCCGCGTGGCGGCGACGATCGTGTCGGTGTCGGCGCCCTGGCCGTCCACGGTCTTGCCCGCTTCTTCGAGTCGCACCGTGGTGCGGGCCTGGGCGTCAGTGCCCTCCGTCACGGCACCGATGCTGAACAGGACCAGCTTGGCCTCGTGCGGGAAGATCTGCTGGATCGCGTTGAAGGTGGCATCGACCGGTCCGTCGCCGGAAGCCTGGGCTGCATGCTGCTGGCCGTCGATTTCGAGTTCCAGTTGCGCGCGGGCCGGGCCACGCGAGCCGGCCTGCACATCCAGCGCCACGAAGCGGATGCGGTCATGGCCGCGGACGATCTCGTCGTCCACCAGGGCCGAGATATCGTCGTCGTAGACCACCTTCTTGCGGTCGGCGAGGTCCTTGAACCGGCGGAAGGCGTCATTGATCTGGTTGTCGCCCATCTCGCCGTAGCCGAGCGCGCGCAGCTTGTCGCGGAAGGCGGCGCGGCCGGAATGCTTGCCCATCACCAGGCTGTTCTTCGTCAGTCCCACACTCTCGGGGGTCATGATCTCGTAGGTGGCGGCGTTCTTCAGCACGCCGTCCTGGTGGATGCCGCTTTCATGGGCGAAGGCGTTGCGGCCCACGATGGCCTTGTTCGGCTGCACGTCGAAGCCAGTGATGGTGCTGAGCAGCTTGGACGTCATCATGATGCGCTCGGTGACGATTCCGGTGCGGCACGGCACGGCGTCTGGCCTGGTGCGGATCGCCATCGCGACCTCCTCCAGTGCCGCGTTGCCGGCGCGCTCGCCGATGCCGTTGATGGTGCATTCGATCTGACGCGCGCCGGCGGCCACGGCAGCCAGCGTGTTGGCCACGGCCAGGCCGAGATCGTTGTGGTTGTGGGTGGAGAAGATCACGCCATCGGCGCCGGGCACCCGCTCCCGCAGCATGGTGAAGATGCGCGTCATGTCGGCGGGCAGCGCGTAGCCGACGGTGTCGGGGATGTTGATGGTGGTGGCGCCGGCCTTGATGGCGGCTTCGACGCAGCGGCACAGGAAATCCGGTTCGGTGCGGCTGCCGTCCTCGGCCGACCACTCCACGTCATCGGCGAAATTGCGGGCCAGGGTTACGGAGTCGATGGCGAGTTGCAGCACGGCATCCGGTTCCATGCGCAGCTTGTATTTCATGTGTAGCGGCGAAGTGGACAGAAACACATGGATGCGGCAGCGCTCAGCGTCCTTCACGGCCTCGGCGGCCGACAGGATGTCGTTGCGGCTGGTGCGCGCCAGGCCAGCGATGACCGGCCCTTTAATAGCCCGGGCGATCGATTGAACGCTTTCGAAATCGCCGGGCGAGGCGATCGGGAAGCCGGCCTCGATGACATCGACGCCCAGTTCGGCCAGCGCCTCGGCCATGCGCAGCTTCTCAGTGAGGTTCATGGAGAATCCGGGCGATTGCTCGCCATCGCGCAGCGTGGTGTCGAACATGATGACGCGGTCGTCGGCGATGCGGCCGAAATTCGGATGATTGATGCTCATGGCTTCCTCGGCGCCCTATCGGGGCATTCTTGTATGAAGAACTTTAACCCGGCGTATCCCCTGCAGCAGCAGCCACGTCCACACGCGGCCAATTGCTCAGGGGCGGGTAAGTCGAAGGAGGAGGCCGAGCGTGGCCAGCCGTGCGCCGGTGCGCAGCGTGCAGCGTGCAAGTTTCGATGCAACCTTGATGACGATAATCGTCCTCAAGACCCTGGCAGCGCAACGGGCGGAGTGTGCAGTCGGCATGTTTCGACGCTAGCGACGCGGTCGGAACGGTGCAAGCATCGTGGCATCAAGAAACGGGGAAACACCATGCACAAGCTCGTTCTCTGCCGTGCGCTGCACGCGGATGCCATGAAGCTGCTCGAAGAGCGGACGGATATCGACCTCACCGTTCTGACAATGGCGTTCCGCGGACCGCCAATGCAAAAGGAGCTGGTCGCCGCGATCGGCAAGGCCGATGGCATCATGGTCGGACTGGAGAAGGTGGATGCCGGGCTGCTCGCCAGCGCGGGAAAACTGCGCGTCATCAGCCGCTTCGGGGTGGGCTACGATCTGATCGACATTCCCGCCTGCACACGCCAGGGTGTGCTAGTTGGCGTGGTGAATGGCGCCAACGACCAGTCGGTGGCGGAGCACACCATGATGCTGATGCTGGCGGTGGCGCGGCGGACGATCGAGATGGATGCCTCGGTCCGGTCAGGCACCTGGATGATGCAAGAAGGGCGCCGCATGCGCGAACTGGCCGGGCGGCATGTGCTGGTGGTCGGCTATGGCCGGATCGGTACCCGTGTGGCCAAGCTGTGTGCGGCGTTCGGCATGAAGGTCTCAGTCTGCGACCCCGCCTTCCCCACCCCGCGCATCGCAGCGGACGGTCATACCCCGGCGCCAGACCTGATGGCTGCGGTGCCGCACGCGGACGTGATCAGTCTGCACCTGCCGATGAGCGACGCCACGAGGGAGATGGTCGACGCGGATTTCCTTCAATGCATGAAGCCCACGGCTTGGCTCATCAACACCGCCCGTGGCGGCCTGGTGGACGAGGCGGCGCTGATAGCGGCGCTGACAAGCGGCACCATCGAGGCGGCCGGGCTGGACGTGCTGGTGCAGGAGCCCCCACAGCCGGACAATCCCTTGTTCAAACTGCCGAACGTGGTGCTGGCGCCACACAACGCCGCGGCGGCGTGGGAATGCTATCAGAAGATGTCGATGCGGGCGGTTCGGAACCTGCTGGACACGCTCGATGATGTGATCGACCCCGGCTACACCGTCAATCCCGAAGTGCTGCGGCGCAATCAGCCGTGATTGTCGAACAGGCCGGCGCGGTGCTGTCGGCCGCCCTGCTCGGCGCCTGCATCGGCGCGGAGCGGGAATGGCGGCGGCATCCCGGTGGGCTGCGGTCCTGTGCGCTGGTGGCGGCCGCCGCTGCCGTGTTCGCACGCGTTGCTATACAGTATGGCGGCACCAATCCCGGGGCCGCGCTGGGGGCGATCGCCAGTGGTGTGGGATTTTTCGGCGCCGGCGTGATCATCCACCAGGGCGCTGGCGTGCGCGGCCTGTCGACGGCGGCCACATTCTGGGCAGTGGCCGCCTTGGGCATGGCGGCCGGCCTCACAGAATATGCATTGGCCGTCGGTCTTACGGCGATCGTGTTCTTCGCCAACCTGGCACTGCGCCCTCTATCTGCGTGGATCGAACGCACGGCACCCATGGAGGACAACAATCCGAAATAGTCGCGCCTAAGCGGGGGCTTTTGCCGACTGTTTCGCCGCGCAGTCTCGCAAGACATCGCGCCGGAGCTTGGCGTTCGGGTTGCGTGGCAATTGCTTCACGTTCAGCACGAATTTTGGCCAGAGCGGCTTGGCTGGCGCGGCAGGCCTGGATGATATCGGCTTGCGCGGGCGACGGAGGCGCGACGATGGCGATCCAGAGTTCGTCGAGGCCGAGCGCATCGGGCACGCTGAAGGCTGCAGCGTCGGTCACGCCGGGCAGGCGGAGCAAGGCGTCTTCGATGAGCTCCGGCGCGACCTTCACGCCGCCATGGTTCATGAAATCGGTCAATCGGCCGCCGAGGGTGAGAAAGCCATCGGGCCAGATCGTAGTGATGTCACCGGAGTGGAACCAGCCGTCGCGAAAGGCTTCGGCGGTTGCTGCGTCATCGTCTTCATCGAGATAAGCGCGGGCGCCGTGCGGGCTACGCATGCCAAGCACGCCTCGCTCGCCTTTTGGCAGCGTCCGCCCATCCCGCCCGAGCACCTCTGAGGGCGCTGCCATCGCGCGCATGCGAAGTGGTGCCGTGACGTTCATCCCGAACACACGCAGTGTTTGATGGCGTCGCAGATCAGCGGCGACGGCGGCGGCGAAGGGTAGACAGCAGGAGGCAGGCTCCGGCGACCAGGCCGACCAATGCTGGTTCCGGCGCCGGCATGCCGCCCATCGTCAGCTCGCTGCTGATTGCCAAAATCTGCCTTGTGATGTCGTAACGAAGAAGATCCGAGGTGCTGCGGGGAAGATGCCGGTGCCGCCGTTGATTGCGGCCAAACTTTCACGGGCCAGGTTCATCCCCAATGTCGATGCCGTCGCCGCCATGCCGTCTTCTAGCGATCCGCTCCAAACATAGCCGATGTTGGCGTAACCAAGCTCATTAATCGTCACCTGTGAGATCAGGGCGGTCGTAAATAGGTTGGCGAATCTGTTCGCCGCCTTCACGCCTGCCACCAGATAGATTGGATCGTTGACGCAGCTTCCGCAGCTGCTTCTCGCGGCGAATGCGCTAATTCCGTTTTGCGTACTGATCAGCGCGCTCCATGGTCTCACTGTCCAGCTATAAAATAATTGCTGAACGATATTGATATCGATTGTCCGGGGCTTCAGTGCGCTGCCGGTCGGGTCATACCAACCCGCCTTGAGGTTGGTATGAATCATACTTGGCGCACCGCCGCCGGCCAGCCAGGTGCGCGATGAGGTGCCACAGCAGAGCGCCATCTTTCACGAGCAACATCTCACTGCGGACCTGAACATTGTCGACTTCGTTGGCGCCTTGCCTAGCCTTGTAAGTAACGAAGTCGTGTAAAGACTGGTTTCGCCTGTGAGGATGTCGGGCAATGCCCGATCTACTTCGGCAGCAGCCCCCAGACGGGCCCGGATGCATATTGATGGCCACCGGCCTGCTCGGCCTCGCCGCCAGCACCGTAGAATAGGTCGAGCCGTGCCACGCCCACGATGGCGGGGCCAGTGTCGTGGGCGAGCACAAGATGCGGCAGATAGCGGTGGCTGCTGGGATTGCTGCCGTTGATCCACAGCATGGACCCGAGGCGCGTGGCGCCGGGATCAACGGCGACCGAAAGCATCGGCGTCAAATAGCGGCCAAACCGGCCGAGCGGTCCCACATCTGGCCCTCCACCCGGCGTCTCACGCATGAAGTTATAAGCCGCCTCACGTGCCAGATATCTTTTGAATTCGGCCGGGTGCGCTTCGCCCCAGGCGCGCACGCTTGGGCCGGACAGATCGTGCCCGGGGACGGGAAGATCACCGAACATGGAAGTATAGCTATGCTGCGGCCGACCGTTCACGTTCGCCGTGCCCACATACAGCATGCCGCCGGTCGGAAGCACGATGCGGCCGGAGCCTTGCAGATGCAGCCAGTAAAGATCGGCCTCGTTGCGCAGATACGCGATTTCCTGGCCCCGTCCGGACAAGGCGCCGGCCAGGATTTCGCTGCGTGAGAACTGGGTGGGATTGGGCGGTGTGCGCAACACCGGCACACGATGGCCAGCGTCGGGCGTGCGCGTGCCCTGAACCGAGATTTCGAAATACCCGGTGAGCCGGTCCGAGCCAAGTGAGACCGGTCGGAAATTGGCGCGCAGTGCGTCGCGCGCGGCGATCTCGCTGGCGGGCGGATTGCGGCGAATGGCGGCACAGGCATGCTGGAAACTGGCATCGGCGATTATCTGGCAGCCGGCGGCGAACTCCCGCACGCCCGGCAGCACCGGCTCGCTTTGCCAGCCCGGCAAGGCGTCGAACGCACTGGCGGGCTCAGGCGGAAGGTTCAGCGACGGGCGTTGCAGGGTGGCGCCGGATTGGCCGCCACCCCGATTTGCGCACGCCGCAAGCGCCACGAGCAGGGCAAGGGTGAAAAGAAACCTTGCCCCGCGCATGTCTTAGTTACGCGCCTTGTCGACCATTCTATTCGCAGCAATCCACGGCATCATTGCGCGCAATTTCTCACCGACTTCCTCGATCTGATGCGCATTGTTGATGCGACGCGTCGCCTTGAAGCTGGCCTGGTTCACCTTGTTCTCCAGCATCCAGTCTCGCGCGAACTTGCCGGACTGGATGTCCGTCAGCACGCGCTTCATCTCGGCCTTGGTCTCCGCCGTCACGATGCGGGGGCCAGTGACGTATTCGCCGTATTCGGCCGTGTTGCTGATGGAATAGTTCATGTTGGCGATGCCGCCTTCATAGATCAGGTCCACGATCAGCTTCACTTCGTGCAGGCACTCGAAATACGCCATTTCAGGAGCATACCCGGCTTCCACCAGCGTTTCGAAGCCAGCGCGGATCAATTCCACGAGACCGCCGCACAGAACAACCTGCTCGCCGAACAGATCGGTCTCGCATTCTTCCTTGAACGTCGTCTCGATGATGCCAGCGCGGCCGCCGCCGATCGCCGAGGCATAGGACAATGCTATTTCCAGCGCGTTGCCAGACACGTTCTTGTCGATCGCCACCAGGCAAGGCACGCCGCCGCCCTTCTGGTATTCCGAACGCACCGTGTGGCCAGGGCCCTTCGGCGCGATCATGAACACGTCGATATTGGCACGCGGGTCGAGCAGGTTGAAATGCACGTTCAGGCCATGCGCAAAGGCCAGCGCAGCGCCGGGCTTCATGTTGGCGTGCAGACTGTCGCGGTACAGATCGCCCTGGCCCTCATCGGGCGTCAGCACCATCACCACATCGGCCCATTTCGCGGCCTCGGCGGGCTCCATCACACGCAGGCCGGCAGCCTCGGCCTTGGCGATGCCCACGGAGCCGGGGCGGAGGGCGACCACGAGCTCGGTGGCGCCGCTGTCCTTCAGGTTCAGCGCATGGGCGTGACCCTGGGAGCCGAAGCCGACGATGGCGACCTTCTTGGCCAGGATCAGGTTCACGTCCGCATCGCGGTCGTAGTAAACGCGCATCTTGTTGTCCTTACGTTCGACTGGCCGCCCTGCGAACGCATCGCACCGACGGGTTGGGGGTTTTCAGATGAGGCGGGTTCCGCGTGCGATGGCCGCTACACCCGTGCGGGACACTTCGGCAAGACCCAGCGGACGCATGAGGTCCACAAACGCGTCGATCTTGTCGGTCTGCCCGGTCATTTCGAACACGAAGCTCTCGGTGGTGGCATCCACCACCCGGGCGCGGAAGGCATCGGCCAGACGCAGCGCCTCGGCGCGGTTGTTGCCGGCGCCGATCACCTTCACCAGCGCCATTTCGCGGGCGATGTGCGGGCCGTCCTGCGTGAGATCGGATACGCGATGGATCGGCACCAGGCGGTCGAGCTGGGATTTGATCTGCTCGATCACCATTGGCGTGCCTGACGTTACGATGTTGATGCGGCTGCGGCCGCGATCGCCCTCCACAGGCGCTACCGTCAGGCTGTCGATATTGTAGCCGCGGCCGGAGAACAGGCCGATGACGCGCGCGAGCACGCCGGCCTCGTTTTCCACCAGAACCGCGATGGTCGCCGACCGGACGGTCAGGTCAGGGGGATGTGCCATTTTTTGTATCCGGCGCCGGTCAGATCAGACCAGCACGAGCCCTTCATCGGTAAGACCGGCGGCGCGGCCGCTCTGCATGAAGGTGCCATGCTCAGGGCTAAGGATCATTTCGTTATGCGCAGCCCCTGAGGGGATCATCGGATAGCAGTTTTCCTTCTCGTCGACACAGATCTCGGCGACCACGGCGCGCGGCTCGGCAATCATGGCGCGGATCACGTCGTCCAGTTCATCGACGCTGGTGGCGCGCATGCCGACGCCATGGAATGCATCGGCCAATTTCACGAAATCCGGCAATGCCTCGCTGTAGCTTTCGGAATAACGGCTGCCATGCAGCAACTCCTGCCACTGGCGAACCATGCCCATGTAGCGGTTGTTGAGGATGAACACTTTCACGGGCAGGCGATACTGCGCAAGCGTCGCCATCTCCTGGATGTTCATCAGGATGGACGCCTCGCCGGCGATGTCGATGCACAGCGCCTCGGGATGGGCGATCTGCACGCCCATCGCGGCAGGCAGGCCGTAGCCCATCGTGCCCAGGCCGCCAGACGTCATCCAACGATTGGGCTGGTCAAAGCGGAAATACTGCGCCGCCCACATCTGGTGCTGGCCGACCTCGGTGGATATGTAGGTCTGCTGGCCGGTTTTGGCCTCGTTCTCGCGGGTGATGTCATACAGCCGCTGGATGGCGTGCTGCGGCTTGATGATGCCGCCCTTCTCCATCGTCTGGGTGAACTTCAGGCACTTCACGGCGCGCCAGGTCTCGATCTGGGCCCACCATTCTGCGAGTTCACCCGTCCGCGGCTTTGTGCCATCGGCGTCCCACGCATCGCACAGCGCTTCAAGCGCGAAGGTGGCATCAGCGATGATCGGCACCTCCACCGGCACGTTCTTGTTGATGCTCGACGGGTCGATGTCGATATGGATCTTCCGGCTGTCGGGCGAAAACGCGTTCAGCCGCCCGGTCACGCGATCGTCGAAGCGGGCGCCGACGTTCAGCATCACGTCGCAACCATGCATCGTGAGGTTGGCTTCGTAGGTGCCGTGCATCCCGAGCATGCCGAGGAACAGGGGATCGTTTGACGGATAGGCGCCAAGCCCCATCAGGGTGGAGGTGGTCGGAAAGCCGGTCTTGCGCACCAGCTTGATCAGTGCCGCGGTAGCGCGGTCGCCGGCGTTGATGACGCCGCCGCCGGTGTAGATGATCGGCCGCTTCGCGCCTTTCAGTAGCGCCACCGCTTTCGCGATCTGGCCGGCATCGGGGGCCGTTTGCGGACGGTAGCTGCGATGCGCGATCTTTGGCTTTTCCGAATAGGGCGCCTTGTTGATAAGGATGTCCTTCGGCAGGTCGATCACGACTGGGCCGGGGCGGCCGGACCGTGCCACATAGAACGCCTCATGCACCACGCGGGCGAGGTCTTCGGACTTCTTGACCAGATAATTGTGCTTGGTGGCCGGGCGGGTGATGCCCGTTGTGTCCGCTTCCTGGAACGCGTCGTTTCCGATCAGATGCGTCGGCACCTGGCCGGTCAGGCACACGATGGGAATACTGTCCATCAGCGCATCCACGAGGCCGGTGACGGCATTGGTGGCGCCCGGGCCGGAGGTGACGAGCACGCAGCCAACCTTGCCGGTGCTGCGGGCATATCCCTCGGCCGCGTGAACCGCCGCCTGCTCGTGGCGCACGAGGATGTGGCGAATGGCGGTCTGCTGAAAGATCGCATCGTAGATCGGCAATACCGCTCCGCCAGGATAGCCGAAGATAACTTCTACGCCCTGGTCCTTCAGCGCGCGAAGCAATACCTCGGCCCCTGATTCCAAATGGGTGGTGGGGGCAGCCTGGAGTGTGTCGGTCTGGATCATGATGTTTTGAGAGGTAGAACTTCTTGCTGCGCTGCGTCAACCTTCGGATTGTACAAAGTTGAGCAAAGCGGACGCTTCTCTTTCCGAAAATTGCTCTAGACCCGCAATTCGCGCATGGATCGTATGCACGCGGCCAGGGTCGGCCAGAGTTTGGTTCCGAAACCAGGTCGCCTGACGCTTGATATACTGGCCGGATGCCAGGCTGGCGCCGGCGGCGGCGTCCTCCAGCGAGATCTCGCGGCGTAGATAGGCGCTCAGCTCCGGCACGCCGACCGCGCGCATGGCCGGCAGGGTTAGGTCGAGGTTCTGATCCAGCAGCGATTGCACCTCCGCCACCGCGCCCTCGGCGATCATGGCGTCGAACCGCGTGGCGATGGCGGCACGCAGGTCGGCGCGCGGCGGGTCGAGCAAAATCGCAGAGAAGCGGTATGGCGCGGGGCGTTGGGTTTGCGCCTGCCAGTCTGCAAGTCCGCGTCCCGTGCTGCGCCAGACCTCCCACGCACGCGCCACGCGCTGGCTATCTAACGCACCCAGCCGGCTGGCAGTGGTCGGATCAACGCAGACGAGACGTGCGTGCAGAGCAGCAGCGCCGATTTCGTCCAGCAGCGCCCTCGCTTCCTCGCGGGCCTGCGGGTCAGGTTGGGGAATGTCGGCAATACCACGGGTGAGTGACTGGAAATATAGCCCGGTCCCGCCGCACAGAATGGGCAGTCCGCGGCATTCGTTCATGGCCTCCAGCGCCGCATCACGCCACCAGGCCACGCTGCCGGGCTCGGCTGCGGCGCGCACGCCATAAAGACGATGAGGAACGCGTGCCTCGTCCTCTTGCCTGGGGCGCGCGGTCACGATGCGCAGTTCGCGATAGACCTGCATCGAATCAGCATTGATCACCGTGCCGCCAAGGCGCTCGGCCAGATCCATCGCCAAAGCCGACTTTCCGCTGCAGGTTGGCCCTGCCAAGATCAACGCGTGTCTCATCTTAATCTTCGGTCAATCCACCGGAGTCTTCATAGTCAACATGTGGGGGCTTCTCTTCAGGCTGATCCGCAGGCGGCAGGATATGATCGAAGTCCAGCAAGCCCAACGGCACGATCTGTTCGATATCAGACCAGAACGGCCCTTCGTCGTCGATCGTTTCGCTCATCTGCCTCGCGCCCCAATATCGGTGTCACCCACGGCATGGCCGCGGCACAGTGCTTGTGCCCCTCTTGCTCCTTGCTGTCGCGCCCCCTAGACCGCGCCCATGGCATATATTCTTACCCTGGTGGCGCACCGCGCCGAAACCACGCTCAGCCCCGCTGTCATTAACCGTGTCCGCGACGCCGTCGACGGCGGCGAGCCGATTATTCTATCAGCCGGCGAAGCTGCCGACATTCCATGTGCCGTGGCGCCCAACCAGACCATCATCGATGCGGCGCTGGAGCGGCTGCCGATCGACGCCATCACCACCAAGGCGCGCGGCCGGCGCAAAGGCCTGCTGGTGGCCGACATGGACAGCACCATCGTGACATCGGAGACGCTCGACGAGTTGGCCGCCTATGCCGGCCTGCAGGATGCGATCGCCGCCATCACGAAACGCTCGATGAACGGGGAGCTCGACTTCGCCACCGCCCTGCGCGAACGCGTGGGCATGTTGAAGGGCCTCAGGCTGGATGCGCTGGAGAAGACCTGGGCGCAGACCAAGCTGACACCGGGCGCTGCCGAGCTGGTGGCCACGATGCGAGCGCACAACGCCACCACGGCCCTGATCTCAGGTGGGTTTACCTTCTTCACCGGACGCGTCGCCGAGCAGATCGGCTTCGACACCCATCGCGCCAACACGCTGCTCGACGACGGCGCGGCGCTCACCGGTGACGTCGGCACACCAATTCTCGACCGGTTTTCCAAGCTGGAGATCCTAGAAGAACTTGCGGAGTCACGTGGCCTGAAATTGGCCGCCACGCTGGCGGTGGGCGACGGCGCCAACGATCTGGACATGCTCCGTGCGGCCGGCCTCGGGGTGGCCTTCCACGCCAAGCCGATCGTGGCGGCGGAGGCCCGCGCACGCATCGATCACGGCAATCTGCGTGCTCTGCTGTTCGCCCAGGGCTACAGCGCCGCGCAGTTCAGCGCAGCATAGTTGACAGTGGAACCTGGGGTATCGCGCATCGTTGATGCTCTACACGATCTGGGAGTGTCGATCCTGTGCCGAGCAATTCTGCGTGCCTCGCCCGTTCCGCCCTCGTTCTGATGCTCGCTTCGTTGGGGCTGGCCGCGTGCAACACGCCCAATCCCACCACATCGGATCCCGGCCTACAGCAGGACCGCGCCGGCAAATACGACGAGAAGGAGAAGTCGACGAAGGATCAGAACCCAACCAAACCCGTCGGCTCGTGACAGGAGTTCGGCCACTCGCGCCACCGGCGCACCGCACCTGCCAATTTATGCCGCGCGTCGCCCGTCTCTGAATCAACCTGCGGAAATCTTGCCCATACGGTCGATCAAGATCTTGAAGGCAGTATTGCCTTTCAGTGCGGTAGCAGCCCAGCCGCCATCCGGGCGGCGAACCAAGTCAGAGATACTGGTATATCCGCTTTCCTCTAGCACCTGCCTGGCATCCGTCTCGGACAGGCCGATGCCACCCTGGCCTGGGATGATGATGTTGGGATCAGCCGCTGCCGGCGTCCTCGGGGCTACCACGACACCTGGATCGACCGTGCTTGGCGGCACGATCACCTCGGGCGTCG
>JAYTHH010000265.1:0-4250 GCA_043732745.1 Rhodospirillales bacterium | reverse complement strand
GTGCGATAGCGGTCAGCGGCACCATCGAGACAATCGTGGTGTAGCTGAGCGCAGACGCGCCAATGAGGCAGCGATCGGCCAGGAAGCGCTGGAGAACGATGGCCGACAGATGGAGGAGTGCAACCAGGCGGGCCAGCAGATTTTTGCGAAACGCCACGTAATCAGGCATCGATCACTCTCATCGTGTCTGTCTCCGTAACGTTCTGTCAGCTTTGGCGTTCCCGAAGGATTAGCCCACGGCGACGCGCACGCCAAACTGGCCTTCCTCGATCGGCACCATGTCCACCGCAAGCCCGTTGGTCTTGCCCCATTCAACGAATTCCAGCCACACGCCATGGGCGGTGTCGTCCTCAAGACGCACATCGCGGCCGGCGACCTTGGTGCCATCGAACTCGCCCAAAACCGGGAACGGCACCAGCGATTCGAGCCCGGGCTGGCCCTTCTTGGCGCGGGCGAGCTGGCCGATGCGGGTGGCGATCGCGGTCTTCATGTCGGCAAAATACGCCTGGGCGCGCGGAATGCGTTGGGCCATCCGTTCGGCATCTTCGCGCGCCACACGGTCGCGCATCGCCTGGAGATACGCCTGTTGCTTGGCGGAGCCAGCGGCCTTCTGCTTGCCAAGGCGGTCGTCGAGACTGTCGGACATTCATCAACCTTCGAGTTTTCAGCGTGGCCTGGTTGCTTCGGGGGAAGCTGACCGATTTTGGCACGCCAATAGGATAGACGTGTTTGTCGGGGCTGGAAACGCCCGAGGTCGCGCGGCAGCCGCGCAGACGTTGACTTCAACCGCAGGTATGGCCGACCGTTCCTCTGCAGAGCAAACAAGGTTGATGCATGGAGCGGTATTTTAGGCCGGTGCTGCTGGAGCAGGCCCTGGCAGCATTGGCGGACGGGCCTGCTACCGTGCTCGCGGGGGCCACGGATTTCTATCCGGCCAGACCCGTGCCGCAGCCGCACGAGGTGATCGTCGACATCACCGCAGTGAGCGGCCTGCGCACCATCGCGCGGCGGGCGGATGGCTGGTTCGTCCCCTGCCTCGCCACCTGGTCGGACGTCATCGAAGCAACGCTGCCGCCATGTTTCGACGCACTGAAGCAGGCGGCCCGCCAGGTGGGCGGCATGCAGATCCAGAACGTCGCCACCGTGATGGGCAATCTGTGCAACGCCAGCCCCGCCGCCGACGGCGCACCGTGCCTGCTGGCGCTCAACGCATCGGTCGAGCTGGCGAGCGTTCGCGGACGACGCATTATGAACCTTGCGGATTTCATCCAAGCCCCCCGGCGCACCTGCCGCCGCCCGGATGAACTCGCGATCGGGCTGCACATCCCCGATATCGGCGGCATCTCGCGCTTCGAAAAACTGGGCGCCCGCGCCTATCTGGTGATCTCCATCGCCATGGTGGCGGCCTGGGTGCGGCTGGACGGGGACCGCATCGAAGCCGCCCGCGTGGCCGTCGGCGCCTGCGGTCCCCGCGCGGTGCTGCTGCCGGAGCTGGCGCACGCCCTCGTAGGCCAGAGCTGTGCGTCGGCCACGATCGCGCCCGAGCACCTGGCGGCACTAATGCCAATCGACGACATTCGCGCCCCCGCCGCCTATCGCCGCAAGGCGGCATACGTTCTCGTCCGCCGTGCGATACACGGCCTGGCCCCAGCCGCAATACAGGCCGCATGAATTCGCGCATCGATTTCACGCTGAACGGGTATGCCACATCGATCCAAGCGCCTCCACTGCGCCGGCTGGCCGACGTGCTCCGCGACGATCTTGGTCTCACCGGCACCAAGATCGGCTGCAACGCAGGCGATTGCGGATCGTGCACGGTGCTGATCGACAACGTCCAAATCTGCGCCTGCCTCATCCCGGTGTCCCGCGTGGCGGGAACGCGCATCACCACCGTCGAAGGCTTGGCATCCGACGGCGCACTGAGCGACCTGCAACGCGCCTTCCTCCGCTATGGAGCCGCTCAATGCGGCATCTGCACGCCGGGCATGCTGATGGCGGCCACCGATCTGCTGCGCCGCACCCCCCACCCAACCGATACTCAGGTGCAGGATGCGCTCGGCGGCGTGCTCTGCCGCTGCACCGGCTATCGGCGGATTATCGACGCGGTGATGGACGCCACGCCCCAGACCGATCCGACGCCCCCCGATCCCGGCCACGCCGTGGGCGCCCGCATCGCCCGCGTCGACGGCCGCATCAAGGTGGATGGCAGCGACCGCTTCGGCGCCGATGCCACGCCGGGGGAACCCTTCCTCAGCCTGCGCGTCATCCGCAGCCCGCACGTCCATGCCCGATTCACTTTCGGCGACATGGCGCCGGTGCTTGCCGCGCACCCAGGCATCGCGCGCCTGCTGACGGCGTCGGACATCCCCGGCCGCAACCTCTACGGCATCTACCCCACCGGCAAGGACCAGACCGTTCTGGCGGAGGGCTATGTACGTTATTGCGGCGATCCCGTTCTCGCTCTCATCGGCGACGAAGCGACCCTGGCCACGTTCGACCCCGCCCGCCTGCCGATCGCCTGGAACGTTCTGCCGCCCGTCGATTTTGAAAACGCCCACACCGCGCCGGACCTGCACGCCCACGCGCCAGGCAACGTCCTCTGCCGCGGCCGCGTCGCCACCGGCGATATCGCGGCTGGCATGGCCTGCGCCGCCGCCCACGCCCACATCGCCGTGCGCACAGGGTTCGTCGAGCACGCCTATATCGAACCCGAAGCCGGGTTCGCCCGCCGCGTCGGCGACCGGATCGAGATCACCGCCTGCACCCAGACGCCCTACATGGACCGCGACGAGCTGGCCCTCATCCTCGGCATCCCCAAAGAAGCTGTGCGCGTCATCCCCACCGCCGTCGGCGGCGGCTTCGGCGGCAAGCTCGACCTGTTCGTGCAACCTTTGCTATGCGTCGCGGCTTGGCTGACGAACCGCCCCGTCCGCATGGTGGCCACCCGCGGCGAGAGCATGCTGGCGAGTACGAAACGCCACCCCAGCCGCATCGATGCCGAGGCCGCGTGCGACGATCAAGGCAAGCTCACGGTCTTTCGCTTCCACGGCGATTTCGACACCGGCGCCTATGCCAGCTGGGGACCCACCGTCGCCAACCGCGTGCCGGTGCACGCGACCGGCCCCTACCGCGTGCCCGCCGCCCTGTGCACAACGGCGGCCATCCACACCAACGGCCCACCCGCCGGCGCGTTTCGCGGCTTCGGCGTCCCCCAGGCCGCCATCGCCGGCGAGGCGCTGATGGACGCGCTGGCTGAGCAGACCGGCCTCGACCCCTGGACCATCCGACGACGCAATGCGCTGGGCGTGGGCGATGTCACCACCACCGGCCAGACGCTGGGCGAAGGCGCGGCCCTGCCGGAATGTCTCGATGCGGTCAGGCAGGGTTTCGAGGCGATGCGCGCCGAGGCCGCGTCGCACAACGCCACCTCCCCCACCCGCAAGCGCGGCGCAGGAATCGCCTGCATGTGGTACGGCATCGGCAACACCTCGATGTCCAACCCATCCGAGATGGTCGCGGGCGTCACGCCGGACGGCCGGGTCACGCTTCTCTCAGGCGCCGTTGATATCGGCCAGGGCTCGAACACCGTCATGGCCCAGATCGCCGCCGACGCCATCGGCATTCCCGTGGCCGCCCTGCATCTCGTCACCGGCGACACAGATCGCACCCGCGACGCCGGCAAGACCAGCGCGTCCCGCCAAACATTCGTCAGTGGCAACGCCGCAAAACTGGCCGGCGAAGCGTTGCGTGCCGAGATCCTGCTGCACGCCAACGCCATCGAAATGATGAATGAAAGACTGACACTCGATCTTTCGCACCTTCCTCCAGACGCCGACGGCTTCGCGCTCCGCGGCGAAGGCCGCTACGACCCGCCCACAACAGCGCTCGACGCAAGCGGCCAAGGCATCCCCTACGCCAGCTTCGCCTTCGCCGCGCAATGTGCCTTGGTGGAAGTCGATATCGAGCTTGGCACCGTTAAGGTTCTGCACATGATTGCAGCGCATGATGTAGGCCGTGCGATCAACCCCGATCTCGTGGTGGGGCAGATCCACGGTGGCATCGCACAAGGGCTCGGCCTGGCATTGATGGAAGACTACATCCCCGGCCGCACTGACAATCTGCACGACTACCTGATTCCCACCATCGGCGACGTGCCCCCGATCGAGGTGATCCTCATCGAACGCCCCGATCCGCTCGGCCCCTACGGCGCCAAGGGTGTGGGCGAACCCGCTTTGGTTGCCACCGCGCCG
>JAYTHH010000264.1:0-4252 GCA_043732745.1 Rhodospirillales bacterium | reverse complement strand
GTGTCGACGCGATCGGTGGCGACGACGCGGTGGCCCGCCTGGACGAACGTCGCCGGACCGTTCTGCTGGAGATCGAGGACCAGGCGCTGACCTATCTCCGGCTCCGCGCCGGCGTGGTCGCAGCCGAGATGGCCTTGCGCGCCTATCGCGACAAGCACCGCAGCGCCATGATGGCCCGCGCGTCAGAAGCCTTTCGGATGATAAGCCGCGGCGCCTACAGCGGCCTTACCACGCGCCCCGACAAGGACGGCGACGTGTTGATCGCGGTGGGCGCGGGAACCGGCGCTAAGCTGGCGTCCGACCTTTCCAAGGGCACCCGTTTCCAGCTCTATCTGGCGCTGCGGGCGGCCGGCTATCACGCCTTTGCCTCCACACAGCCGACCGTGCCCTTCATCGCCGACGACATCATGGAAACATTCGACGATTTCCGCGCCGAGGAAACATTCAAGCTGTTCGCCGAAATGGCACAGGTCGGCCAGGTCATCTACCTCACCCATCATCGCCATCTCTGCGAGATCGCCCGCCAGGTGGTCCCGAATGTGCGGGTGCATATGCTGCCGACGCCAGCATGACAGCCAAAAGCCGCCTTCGCGCATGGGCTTGGCGGAATCGCCAACTTCCAGCAACATCAGCCGATATCGACAGTGCCGTCGTCGCGACGCTTAACGTTAGAGCCTGATGAGTTCACCTGGCTGAATCATCAGGCTCTATCCACCTCGCCGTTCGGCCCTATCATCGTGTTTGCGCAATCGCCCAGAGCATCATCCGACCAATCGGAACCATCCGATCGCCAATCTCTGCAATCACCCGGAGCCTCGAATATGAGCAACGCGACCGAATACACCCCGGCCCCGATCTGGACATGGAACAAGGCCAGTGGCGGCCGGTTCGCGAACATCAACCGTCCGATCGCCGGGCCCACTCACGACAAGGAACTGCCGGTCGGCCGCCATCCACTCCAGCTCTACTCGTTGGGCACTCCCAACGGCGTGAAGGTGACGGTGATGCTCGAAGAATTGCTGGCCCAGGGCCACACAGGCGCCGAATATGACGCCTGGCTGATCAAGATCGGGGACGGCGACCAATTCAGCAGTGGGTTCGTTGCCATCAACCCGAACTCCAAGATCCCGGCGCTGCTGGACCGTAGCGGCCCGACCCCTATCCGGGTCTTCGAGTCCGGCGCAATCCTGATGCATCTCGCTGAGAAGTTCGGCGCCTTTCTGCCGACCGAGGCCGCTGCCCGTGCCGAATGCCTGTCATGGCTGTTCTGGCAGATGGGAAGCGCCCCGTATCTCGGCGGCGGCTTCGGCCATTTCTATGCCTACGCGCCCACCAAGATGGAATACCCTATCGACCGGTTTGCAATGGAAGTTAAGCGCCAGCTCGACGTTCTCGACCGCCGCCTCGCTGTGTCCGAATACCTCGCCGGCGCCGACTACACGATTGCCGATATCGCGGTCTGGCCATGGTATGGTGGCCTGGCAAAGGGATGGCTCTACGGCGCGGCAGAGTTCCTGCAGGTGCAGGACTACAAGCACGTGCAGCGATGGGCGGACGCGATTGGTGAGCGGCCGGCAGCACAGCGCGGTCGCATGGTCAATCGCGTCAGTGGTGAGCCGGCGAGCCAACTGCATGAGCGCCATGAAGCCGCGGATTTCGATACGAAGACTGAGGACAAGATCGACGCCGGGGCGTAGGCGGCGCGCCTGCCGACCTCACGCCCCAGCCTGAAAGGAGCCAGGCAATCCGAGTGTCATGGAACCGCGCTGGTCTCGTCATTGCTATATCTCTGGCCCTGATCGGCGCGTCGCTCTGGGCCGCTCGGCGGGATGTGGCGGAAATGGCGGTCCGGGTCATCCTTGAGCGTCAAGGCATGGTGCCGGTCGTTTTGCAGGTGACCCGGCTCGATCTGTCGGGGGGTCACCTCCAAAACATCAGTCTCTACGGCGGCGCCATCCAGGCTTCGGACGTCGACCTGAGCTATCACCCCAGCCGTCTCGTCGCCGGCGTCATGGACCGTGTGGTCATCAACGGGCTTTTGGCGAAGCTGAACGCCACCGGGGGTGCAATAACCCTGGGTGATGCGCCGCTGCTTTTCTCCGCGCCCGCGCGCCAGGTCGGCACATCCCGTTCCTGGCGCGTGGACGCGCTGAGGCTCAATGACGCGCATCTTTCCATTGCCACGCCAGGCGGACCGTTCGAGGCAAATTTCTCCACCGAGCTCGCGATCGATGGCGGCAAGATCCAGAATACCGGCCTCATGCTGGATCTTTCCGTGGCACCACTGGGCGGTCTGCACATCAGCGCCCCCGACCTGGCTCTCACGACACAGCCCGATGGAGGCATCGCGCTCAATTTTGAAAAACTTGCGGTCCTGTCGAAGACCTTGCCCTGGGGCATCAGTGACATGACAGGCGAAATCACCTGGAGCGGCGGCAGGCTGGCGGCCAAACTGGGCTCCGGCCTGCTGGCCAGCACCCAGACCCCGCTTGCCATCGTGCCGCTCGCCATCACGGCCACCGCCTCATCGACTGGCCCGCAGATCGACTTCACCCTGCATGCGAGCGACACCAAAAAAATTATAGACGTCACCATGGCCGGTCGACACGACCGCGTGTCTGGCGCCGGAAAAGCCATCATCACCAGCCATCCGATCGTCTTTCGAACCGGGGGGCTGCAGCCGAAGGCCCTCTTCCCCGCTACCGGTCAGACCGCACTTCCGATGGCAGGCACACTGTCCGTGTCAGGCGACGTTGCCTGGCACAACGCCACGCTCTCCCCCGCCCTGGTTCTGCATCTCACCGACGTCGCCCTCCCAGCCCAGGGCGCCGATCTGACCGAGATCCACGGCGACATCACCATTTCAGGCGTCTCGCCGCTGACCACCTCAGGCGGCCAGGTGCTCCACGCCGTCCTCAACAGTGCCGGCCTACCGCCGATCAAGGCGACGTTGACCTTCCAGATTCTGCCAACACCCACACTGCCAACGCCGATCCTACACGTCCAAACTCTCGACCTCGCAGTCGCCGGCGGCCGGATATCGACATCAGCCTTCAATCTCGACCCACGGGCTCCCGACATCGAGACCCTGATATCCGTCCGGCAGGTCGACCTTGCCGAAATCTTCAAGCTGATCGGGGTTGCCGGCCTGGATGGCACCGGCCGTCTTGATGGCGGCATACAGGTGCACATCACGCATGACAGTCTCATCGTCACGAATGGCCATCTTGCAGCCATCGGGCCTGGCGTGCTGCACGTTGCCCCCGATGCCTTGCCGAATGAGATCACTCAAGCCGGTGAGTCGATGGCGCTGGTGCTCCAGGCGCTCGCGGATTTTCACTACGAGACGCTGGCGATCGACCTTGCCGCCGGCGCTGCCGGTGCTGGTGACGTAATGCTGGTTCTGAAGGGCCATAACCCCGCGGTGTTTGAAGGCCGCGCCTTTAATCTCAATATCCACTTGGTTGCCAACTTCGACCGACTGATCGACATTGCGCTAAAAAGTATGGCCGCTGCAGAAGCGCTTTTGCGGCAAGCTGCAGGGAGTATTCAGAAATGACGATCGGCTTGCGAGCAAGTTCCTGGGCGCTGGGGCTACTCCCGGTTCTGCTGGCGGCCTGTTCTCCCACCGTGAAGTTGCAGGCGCCGAGCGAGCCCATCACCATCAACCTCAATATCAAACTGGATGCGGATGTCCGCCTTCGGGTTGAAGAGAAGGCCAAGCAAGATGTTGCCACCAAACCGATCTTCTAACCTTTCGCGGCGCAATGCCATCGGGCTCCTGTCGGCCAGCGCCATGCTGCTTCTGTCGGCTGGCGCCCACGCCCAGTCACGGCCGCTCGATGCTTTGCGTGCGGATGGTGTGGTCGGTGAGCGATACGATGGATTCGCCGTTTTACACGGTGCCGCCAGCACTGATGTGACCGCCCTTTTATCACGCGTCAACGCCGAGCGGCGTGCGATCTACGAACAGAGCGCCGTGTCGCAGAAAGCCCCGGTGGACGCGATCGGCAAGATCTACGCACAGGAAATTCGGAAGTCAGCGCCGGCCAAGACCTGGTTTCTGTCCGAATCCGGGCAATGGAACCAGAAGTAGTCATTCCCGCTTTGATGTAATATTGGACTGGTATCGCGCGCTGGTCTGGATGGCGGCGCGCCAAACATGATTCACTCCAAGCCGCCGTCGATACATTTTTCATGTGCCAACATCAAGCCGGGTTGGAATTGCCAGTCTTCCTCGACATAGAGCCGT
>JAYTHH010000263.1:0-4266 GCA_043732745.1 Rhodospirillales bacterium | reverse complement strand
ATGATGTCGCAGTCAGCTTGCCATCCCTGGCAGACTGATCGAGCAGCCAACCCTGCTCAGCAATGCCGTTGCTACACCACGGCTCGGGACATGATCCTGGTCCGCTTTCGGCTACTTGCTTTACTGACTGTGTGAGAACGCTCTCGCGCTCTAGCCAACGGTGACCAGAGGGGGGAATGGTATGCGGCATGCAATGCATGAACGAGGCGCCAAACCTAGCCGGCCTTGAACCGTCGTCTGTTTGGCCGGTGGCACGCAATGTCGCAAGACCGCACCAGAGCTGCGGGAGGTGGTGCCGGGGGATGGTTCCGGCTGTCATCTCAACAGTGGTTAAACGATCGGCGATTTCGCCTCTGCACGTGGAGAGACTGCCATGACAATCACCGAAATGACCGCAACCCAACTTGCCTCGCGGTTCCGTAGCGGTGCGCTCTCCCCGGTCGAGGCCGCTGGCGCTGCGTTGGAGCGCATCGAAACGTTCAGCACGCTCAACGCGTTCTGCCATGTCGATGCCGAGGGCGCCCTGGAAGCCGCCCGCGCGTCTGAGGCGCGGTATCATGCGGGCACGCCGCTCGGGCAGATGGACGGCATTCCCGTGGGCATCAAGGACCTTATCCGCACCAAGGGCATGCCCACCCGCTACGGCTCGCTCACCACCGATCCCGCAGCCCCGCAGGACGCCGATGCGCCGCTGGTGGCGCGGCTGCGTGAGGCCGGCGCCGTGCTGCTCGGCAAGACAACGTCGCCGGAGTTTGGCTGGAAAGGTGTCACCGGTTCACCGCTCACCGGCATCACCCGCAACCCGTGGAAACCCACGCACACGCCGGGCGGATCGTCGGGCGGCGCCGGGGCGCAGGTGGCGGCGGGCATGGGGCCGATCGGCATCGGCACGGATGGTGGCGGGTCGATCCGCATTCCCGCAAGCTTTTGCGGCCTGGTGGGGTTCAAGCCCAGCTATGGCCGAGTGCCGGCATGGCCCGCGAGCCAGGTGGGCACCATGGCGCATGCGGGGCCAATGACGCGTTCGGTGGCGGACGCGGCCATGACGATGGCTGTGATTTCAGGCTTTGATGCCAGGGACTGGACCTCGCTGCCCCAGGCCGATCTCGATTGGGCCGGCATCTCCAGCGGAAGCCTCAAGGGAAAGCGTATCGCCTTCAGCCCCGATCTGGGCTTTGCCGCCGTCGATCCGGAAGTGGCGGCACTGGTGCGGGCGGCTGTCGGGTTGATCGGGCAACTGGGTGCGAACGTGGAAGAGGCCGATCCCGGGATCGGCAAGCAGGAGGAAACCATCGGCATTCTCTGGAAGGCCGGCTGCGCCAAGGGCCAGATGCGCATGACCGAGGCACAAAAGGCGCTGCTCGAACCCGGGCTGCGCGAGGCCGGCGAGATGGGCGCGCAATTCACCCTCGCCGACTGGCACCGCGCCAGCGATGCGCGCTGGGCACTGGGTGCTGCAATGCGCGCATTTCACCAGACCTATGACTTCCTGGTGCTCCCAACCATGCCGGTGCCGGCCTTCGAGGTGAGCACGAACGCGCCGCGCAACGCGGATGGCAGCCTCAACTGGGGCTGGAACACGTTTTGCTACCAGTTCAACATGACCCAGCAGCCGGTGCTCACGCTCAATTGCGGTTTCACCGCGGCTGGCCTGCCGGTCGGCATACAGATCGTGGGCGCGATGCACGACGATCTCGGCGTTCTCTCAGCCGGCCATGCGCTGGAAGCCGCTTTGCCTGCTTATCGTTTTCCGACCATGGCCTGAAGGATTTCAACGATGCTGTCTCGCCGCAACACGCTGCTCCTCGCCGCCGCCACCCTCGCGCCTCTGCCCGTCGCGGCCCAAGGCGCGCGGCGCCTGCGCATGGGGGTGGCACTGGCACCCAACTCCATCGATCCGCACTACCACAACACCGGGCAGAACAACTCCGCGCTGCGGCACGTGTTTGACACGCTGTGCAACGAAATGGGGCTGGAGGAGGTGGAGCCTTGCCTGGCCTCCTCGTGGAAGATGCTGGATGCGACCACCTGGCAGTTCGACCTGCGCCGCGATGTCACTTTCACCGACGGCACGCCGTTTACCGCCGACGACGTGATCTTCACCTTCGAGCGCGTGCCGACCGTGCCCAATTCACCCGGCCTTTACACGCCCTTCGTCAAGCCCGTGGTGAAGATGGAGGCGAAAGACCCGCACACGCTCATCATGATCACAGCGGCGCCCTATCCCACGTTGCCGCGCGAGGTGGCGTGGGTCCAGATCCTCAGCCGCAAAATCCACACCGGCGCCACCACCGATGATTTCAACAGCCTCAAGGTCGCCATCGGCACCGGCCCCTACAAGATCATCAAATACGTGCCGGGCGACGAGGTGCAGCTCGTGCGCAACGATGCCTACTGGGGCAACAAACAGCCTTGGGAGACCGTGCAGCTCAAGGCCGTCGCGAACGACAGCACCCGGCTGGGCGCGTTGCTGGCGGGTGATCTTGATCTGATGTTCCGCGTCGGCACGCCCGATTTGCCGCGGGCGCAGAACGATCCGAAGGTGGAGCTGACGCTTTCCCCCTCACTGGAGGTCGTCTATCTGTTCCCGGATTCCACCCGCGAAATCTCCACCAACATGACGGACAAGGCGGGCAAACCGCTCGATAAGAACCCTCTGCGCGATGTTCGGGTGCGCCGCGCGCTGTCGATGTCCATCGACCGGCAGGCGATCGTGGACCGCGTGATGCAAAAGGCCGGTGCCGTGGCCAACCAGATGGCGGTGCAGACGATGGAGGGATTCAACAAATCGCTCCCGCCCATCCCCTACGATCCCGCGGCTGCGCGCAAACTGCTGGCCGAAGCTGGCTACCCCGATGGCTGGAAGATGAAGATCGACGGCCCCATCGGCTTCATCGCCAACGACGACAAGATCCTGCAGGCAGTGGGCAGCTTCTTCTCCCGCGTGGGGGTGGAGACGGAGGTGGAGAGCGTCTCGCCGGCGGTCTATTTCAGCAAGGCCACCGCGCGCGAATACGGCGTCTTCATGACCAGCTACACCGGCCCCGTCGCCATCGGCGACCTGAAGGCGCTGATCGTGACGAAAGACCCCAAGACCGGGGACGGGCCGTTCAACCGCCACCTCTATTCGAACAAGAAGCTCGACGATCTCGTCTACCAGGCGCAGGCCACGCTCGATCCGGTCGAGCGCATCCGCCTCACCGGCGAGGCGATGAAGGTTGGCATGGACGATGTGGCGGTGATCCCCCTGGTGCAGACCATGGGGTCGGTCGCCACCCGCAAGGGCGTGGTGAAGTATAACTCGGTGCCCATCGGTTGGGGCTGGGCGATGCTGGCGGAACCCCTGTCCTGATCCTCTATATCGCGCGCCGCCTGGCGCAGAGTTTGCTTCTTCTCCTGGCCATGAGCCTGATTGTCTTCGTCTCGGTCTATGCGATCGGCGATCCCGTGGAGATCCTGGTCAGCCCGCAGGCGACGATAAAGGAAATTGAACAGACGCGTGTGGCGTTGGGGCTGGACCAGCCGCTGTGGCGGCAATATTTGCTGTTCCTGGGCAACGCGCTGCAAGGCGATCTTGGGCGGAGCTTCATCTTTCACCAGCCGGCGCTGTCGCTGGTGTTCTCCAGGCTTGGCGCCACGCTGGAGCTGGCACTGACCGCGCTGGTGGTGTCGACGGCGCTTGGCATCTCGATCGGGTTGGTGGCGGCCTTGCGGGCTGGTGACTGGATCGGGCGCACCATCATGGCGGGGTCCATCGTGGGGCTTTCGCTGCCGACCTTCTGGGCGGGGACATTGCTGGTGATGTTCTTCGGCATCTGGCTCGGGTGGCTGCCAGCGATCGGGCGTGGACAAGTGGCGACGTTTCTCGGCGTCACCTCCAGCCTGTTCACGCGCGACGGGCTGGCGCATGTGATCCTGCCGGCCAGTACCCTCGCACTTGGCAACACCGCGCTGATTATCCGTCTCACCCGCTCCGGCGCGGTGGAGGCTCTGCAATCGGATTATGTGCGGTTTGCCCGCGCCAAGGGGCTCTCGCCCACGCGTATCGTGGGGGTCCATGTGCTGAAATCCGTTCTGATCCCGCTCACCACCATCGTGGGGCTGGAATTCGGTGGGCTGGTGGCGTTCTCGGTGGTGACGGAGACGATCTATGCCTGGCCGGGCATGGGCAAGCTAATCGTGGACAGCATCGGCGTACTCGATCGCCCTGTGATCGTGGCATATCTCATGATGGTGGCGCTGCTGTTCGTGGTGATCAACCTGGTG
>JAYTHH010000262.1:0-4272 GCA_043732745.1 Rhodospirillales bacterium | reverse complement strand
CACGAGGCCGCCGAACTTCACCGTCACGTCGCGGATTTCGAGCGCGTTGCCGGACCCGGGCGCCCAGCGCGGGATGTTCTCCAGATTGGCGAAGCCGCCGCGGCGAACTTCGGCGTGCTGAGCCGCAAAGTTTAGCACGGGCACCTTTCGGCTCGCGGGGATCAGCCCTTCGCGGCGGAACAGCATCATGCCGATGAGGATGATGCCGAACAGCAGCTGCGTCCATTGCACCATGTCGACGTTGCGCAGCGTTTCGTTGCCCAGCAGGCTGCCCAGCATGTGAAGCCACTCGCTGAGCTGGGGCAGAAACCAGGTCTGCATGAGTTGCAGCAGAACTGCGCCGGCGACCACGCCCCAGACGCTGCCCATGCCGCCGAGCACCACCATGACGAGCAGCATGGAGGAGACGTTGAAGTTGAACATTTCGGGCGTGGCGGTTTGCAGCTTGGCCACGAAATACACGCCCGTCATGCCGGCAAAGGCGGCGCCGATGGCAAACGCCAGCAGTTTGAAACGGACCAGGTTGATGCCCATGGCGCTCGCTGCCGTCTCGTCTTCTCGCAATGCCATCCAGGCGCGGCCGATGCGGCTGTCCCGCAGGCGGGTGCTGACGAAGATGAGCAAGGCGACCAACACAAGCCCCACGTAATAGTAGGGCATGGCGTCGATGCCGAAATTATAGCCGAGCAGTTTCGGGGCTTGGATGCCATTGAGGCCGGCGGCGCCGTTGGTGATGCTGTCCATGTTGCGCGCCACGATCGGCACGATCTCGCCGAAGCCAAGGGTGACGATGGCGAGGTAGTCGCCGCGCAGGCGCAGCGTTGGCGCGCCGAACAGCACGCCGAAGAAGGCGCTGACGACGGCGGCCGTGGGCAGTGCGATCCAGAAGGAGAGGGTGAAGTGGACGAGGTCTGGCCCGCCCTGGTTGAGCTTTTCGACCAAGCCGAGCGCCTGAAGCGGCGCCCAATAATCGTGCCAGATTGGCATCACCTGGAAGCTGGTGAAGATGCCGTAGTAATAGGCGCCAATGGCGAAGAAGGCGGCGTAGCCGAGATCGAGCAGGCCGGCGAAGCCGACGACGATGTTCAGGCCCAGGGCCAACGTGGCATAGGAGAGCGCGTTGGCCGCGGTGTCGATGTCGGCATCGTTGTCGTGCAGCATGGGGAAGGCCAGCAGGACGAGGGCGAGCACCACAAGGCCGAGGGCGTGTCGTTTCTCCGGCGCGAGCGCCATGAACGGGCGGGAGAAACTGGCGATAGCTGAAGAAACCATGATGCGGCCCCCCTCAGGACTTGTTTGGCGCGATGCGCCCGAGCAGGCCGGCCGGCCGGAAGACCAGGACCAGCACCAGCAGGCCGAAGATGACCACGTCGGTCCAGGCGGTACCGACCACCTGGCCGCTCATGGCCTCGATCAGCCCGATGATCACGCCGCCGAGCATAGCGCCCGGCACGTTGCCGATGCCGCCGAGCACGGCGGCTGTGAACGCCCTGAGGCCTGCGGCAAAGCCGATATCGACCTTGGCGAGGTTGTAGTAGAGGCCGAAGATCAATCCGCTGGCGCCGGCCAGCGCGGAGCTGAGGAAAAAGGCGACCATCACGACACGGTCGACCTCGACGCCCATCATGCGGGCTGCATCGGGGTCCTGCGCGGTGGCGCGCATGGCGCGGCCGATTTTGGTGTAGCGGACCAGAAAGGTGAGGCCGCCCATCAGGCCGAGTGCTATCACCCAGATCAGCACTTCGCGCAGCCGCAACACGGCGCCGCCGATGTTGTAGAAAAGCGGTGGCAGTGGGTTGGGGAAATTCTTGGCGTCGGTGCCGAGCGTGAGCAACACGATGTTGAACAATACGTATGAAACACCGATCGTGGTGATCATGACCGCGGGCCCCTTCACCGAGCGCAGCGGCCGCAGAAGGTAGCGTTCGATGCCGACGCCGATGCCGCCGCACAGGATCATGGTGACGGCAAAGGTCGCCACCAGCACGCCGACCAGCGGTAGGCCCGTCATGACGGTTTCCTGGCCGACCACGCCGAACGCCTGCAATGTGAGCATGGCGATCATCGATCCGACCATGAACACGTTGAAATGCGAGAAGTTGATCAGCTCCATGATGCCATAGACCAGCGTGAAGCCGAGAGCCAGCAAGGCATACATCGATCCGAGGCTGAGCCCGTTGATCGTTTGCTGCAGCAGCAAGTCACCTGACGTCATAAGGCAATTTCCCGAATTTACTGGAGCGAAGGCCTGCCTTCGTATCCAACCGGGCCGGTTTGCCGGCCCGGTTGAATGCAATCAAACGCTAGGCGGCGGGAGCCACGCCGTCGTATTTGAACTGCGAATCAGGGTCGTCCAGCGGCTTGGATTTATCCTGCCTGACCTGGAAGACCGAGATGATCTTGTTGGTGACGTCTCCGTTATCGTCGAACGACACCGGGCCGATCAGGCTGTCGGACAGCTTGATGCTGCCGATGGCGTCACGGATGGCATCGCGCGTGGGCTCCTTGCCGGACTCCACCAATTTTTTAGCGGCGGCGATGATGACCTGGGCACCGACATAGCAGGTGGCGCTGTAGTCGATCGGGAAGACGTCGAAGCGCTTCTTGAACGCGACGCCGAACTTGGAGGCCTTGGGGTCTTCGGTGACATGCGGTGAGGCGTTGGTGACATACCAGCCGTCCACGGCTGGAAAGCCGGCGCCTTTCAGGGTGTCGCCGCCGTAGATGCCATCGCCGCCGGCTTTGATCATCTTCGGCATGATGTCGTAGCTCTGCTTCATCAGCTTCACGCCCGCCTGGTTGACGCCGCCGTAGTAAAGCGCGTCTGGGTTGAGCGCCTTGATCTTGGTGAGGATGGCAGCGTAGTCCGCGGCTTTCGGGTCCAATCGGTCTCGGCCGAGCAACTTGACGCCCTTTTTCTCGACCTGCGCCTGGAACGAATCGGCGATACCCACGCCGTAGGCTCCGCTGTCGTCCAGGACGAAGATGGTCTTCACCTTCAGCTTGTCGGCCATGTAGTTGGCCATGTTGGGGCCCTGGAAGGCGTCGGTCGCCACGGTGCGGAAGTAGATCGCCTTGCCGTTGGGCTTATACTGGGCGGCGAACTTCGGGTCGGTGATGTCAGGGTTGGTGGAGGCCGGGGTGATGATGGCGAGGTTTCCGGCCGACAGGATGGGGGCCATCGCCTTGCCGGCGCCAGACATCTGCGGCCCGAGGGCGGCCACGATTGCCTTGTCGGACACCATCTTGCGGGCGTTCGTGGCGGCCTGTGCGGGATCATATTGGCCGGCGGTGGCGGTTGCGTCGTCCAGCTTGATGTATTCGAAGGTGTAGCCCTTGACCGTTTTGGCGGCGTTGGCTTCCTCGAATGCCAGAATGGCGCCGCTGGCTATGCGCGCCGCCGAATCGGCGTCGGCGCCGGTGAACGACAGGTTGATGCCGACCTTGATCACCTTGTCCGCCGCATGGGCGGCCTCGATGCCGATTGTAGATGCGGCCGTGATGGCGGCCGCCACCTTGAACGTCGTCCGACGAGAAATCATTGCCTAATCCCTTTACCCAAATTGCCCCAAACGCGGTTTCCGTCGTGGCAACCACCACGGCGATGACAGCATGATGACGCCATGACAAAATGACAACCCACCATCCCGCTCTGCGCGGGAACCTTGGCGAGCAACGCAATCGGCATGCCAGCAATGGGAAAGCGCGATGAAGGCGAGCGATCGCAGTGCAGCATTCCTGTGCTAGGAAGCCTGCCATGGCCCCTCCTCTGCTCACGCTCCAAGACATTCATCTGACCCTCGGCACGGCACCGCTGCTGACTGGCGCCGAAATTTCGGTCAGTCCCGGCGAAAGACTGTGCCTGGTTGGCCGTAATGGCTCGGGAAAATCCACTCTGCTCAAAATTGCGGCAGGTTTGCTGGCGCCGGATAGCGGCATGGTGTTCACCCAGCCGGGCGCCACGGTGCGCTACCTGCCGCAAGAGCCGGATATGTTTGGATTTGCCAAGGTGTTGGACTACGTCGAAGCCGGCATGGGGCCCGGCGATGACGGCTATCGGGCGCATTATCTGCTCGAACAGCTCGGCATGACCGGCGAGGAAGATCCTGCCCATCTTTCGGGCGGAGAGGCCCGGCGAGCGGCATTGGCCCGGGTGCTGGCGCCCAGCCCGGATATTCTGCTGCTGGACGAGCCTACCAACCATCTGGATCTGCCGGCCATCGCGTGGCTGGAGCAGGAACTTGCCTCACTGCGGTCTGCTCTTGTGCTGAT
>JAYTHH010000261.1:0-13374 GCA_043732745.1 Rhodospirillales bacterium | reverse complement strand
CGCCGCGCAGTTCGGTGAAGGTGATCCCGACTTCGACAAGGCGCGGCTTGATGAGGTCGAGCATCGACGTGAACTGCGAGAACAGCAGGATTCGTCTTCCCTCGCTGAGCATCTCCGTCATCATTTCCAGCAGGTCGTCGAGCTTGCTGGAGCTTTCCACCTTGCGCGCCGAGGGCAGCTTGACCAGCCGCGGATCGCAACAGGCCTGACGCAGTTTCAGCAACGCGTCCAGCACCACGATGCGGCTCTGCGCCAGGCTGTGCACCGCGATCTGCTCACGGACCTTGTCATACAAGGTGGCGCGGATGGTCTCGTACAGCTCACGCTGCGCCGGCGCCAGTGTGATGCGGCGCAGGATAGTGTGCTTCGGCGGCAGTTCGGTCGCCACCTCGGACTTGGTCCGGCGCAGGATGAACGGCTTGATGCGGCGGACCAGTTGCAGCCGGCGCAACGGGTCGGCCTTCTTCTCGATCGGCGTGCGGAACCGCTTGGCGAAGCTGCGGCGGTCGCCGAGCAGGCCGGGCATCAGGAACGCGAACTGCGACCACAATTCTTCGAGGTTGTTCTCGATCGGCGTGCCGGACAGGCACAGGCGGTGGCGGGTGTTAAGCTGGCAGACCGCACGCGTCGCCTTGGCATCCGGGCTTTTGATCGCCTGTGCCTCATCCAATGCCACGATATGCCATGGGATTTCGACCATCTCGGCGATGTCGCGCGCCAGCACGGTGTAGGTGGTGATGACCACATGCAGCCCATCGAGCTGGTTGCGGCGCTCGTGCCGGTCGATGCCATGCAGCACCGCCACCCGCAGATTGGGTGCGAATTTTGTTAATTCGCTGGTCCAGTTGGACACCAGGCTGGTCGGCACCACGATCAGCGCCGGGCGATCCAGACGGCCGGATTCCTGCTCCACCACGATATGCGCAATGGTCTGCGCGGTCTTGCCCAAGCCCATGTCGTCGGCCAGGAATCCCGACATGCTGTTGGCGCGCAGATGCTGCAGCCAGTCGACGCCCTGCTGCTGGTAGGGGCGAAGGCTCGCAGTGAAGCTCGGCGGCACAACAACCGCCACTATGTCCGGCTCGCCGCGGAAGCGACCCACATAGGCCTCGATGGCCGCCGCATTCTGCCAGCGCGTGGTGAGCAGGTCTTCCAGCTCCAGCACCTGCAGCGCCTCGGCGCTGGGCAGCAGCAGCGTATCGTCCGGCGTGCGGTCGGCCGCCTCGATCAGGTCGGACATGATCGCCAGCAGCCGCTCGATGCGATCGGCCGGAAGCCGCACGATGCGACCGTCGTCGAGGCTGGTGATGACCTCGCCGTCGATGATCTGCGCAGCCTCCATGCCGCCGCGTTCCAAAAGGCGCGCCAGGATGGGCAGCAGCGGCCTGCGCACCCCGTCGATCTCGATGCCAAGATCAAGCGCGAAGCCGCCAGCCGCGGCGTCGGCCACCTGCATGTCGAACACGCCGATCGATTCCACGTTGCGGGGGCCGAAATCGGGCTCGATCACATGCGTCCAGCCAAGTTCGGCCAAAGCCGGCACGCGCTGGCTCACGAAGCCCTGCCACAACTCTGGTGCGTCGCGGCCAAGGAAGGTGAACACCCGCAGGCCGCGAGGGTATTCGGGGTCGACGGTACGCATCTGCACGAAGCCGTCCTGCTTCAGCATTTCAAGCGCCTCGGCCTCGCCGGTCTGGTCGCGCATGAAACCGAGGCCAAGCCGTGACGAGGTTTTCGGCAGCTGGACGATCTGGCGTTCGTCGTCCGGGCTCATGAGAACGCCGCCATAGTCGAACATCACCGTCAGCACATCGAGCAACTGCAGCCGGCCGAAATCGTCGGGGGCGTGGATACGCTGCAGGCGCAGGATCGGCTTGAACAGCTTCGCCTCGGCCTGCACCTCCGTCATGGCGGCCAGCGTGGGCACAGAGCGACGCCCGCCGCCGCGCGCGGTCCGCCCGGTGCTGCGGCGTTGTGTGGTGGACGGCACGCCGGGCTGGCGGATCTGCAGGCGGCCGGTGGCGCCAGTGGCAGCGTCGACGTACCAAAGCCCGGCTGACGTGGAGATCTCGGCTGAATCAGGCGGGAACTCCCGCGGTGCATCTATCGCGAACACCTTCTCGTCGCCCAGGCGCAGACGCTTGCCGCTCGGCTGCCAGCGCGCCTTGCCGGATTTGGCCAGTGCCTCCAGCACCGCTTCGGCGCGATGCGGCGGAATGGGCGTGGCGGACACATCGCCGCCGTTGCCGCCAACCAGCCGGGCCAGCGTGCGGCTGGCTTCGAGCATGGTGGCGTCCTGCATGACCTCGGCCGGCGTGGCCGGCGCCGGCTGGCGTGTGCGCTCGTTCACCAGAATGCTGTGCACCACGAACGCATTCGGCAGCTCGGACGGCGCCAGCTCCAGCACCAGCCGCCGTCGGTCCGGCGTGGCGGATTTTGGCGCGGCCGCTGGCTTCACCGCCTTGCGGAGCGCCGGCAGCCGCGCAAGCGCCGCAAGCCCGACCGCGGCGCGATGGCCGCAGCCTGGGTTGCGACAAGTGCAGGTGCTGCGGAAGCTGACCTTTTTGCCATCCAGGAACGGCGTAAGCGTGGCTTCCTGATGGGTGCCGAGATGGTCGACCGACCCGTTGATGGTGTCGCCCTCCAGCGTCACACCAACGTTTCCGAGGAGGATGATGCTGCGGCCCCGCCGCAACGCCGCCTCATCGAACATGCGGTCGAGATCTTCGTTCGAATACGGCGTCGGCATATTAGAGAATTCACCTTTGGCGGGACATGCGGCAGACCGGCACGCGTGGTCGCGGCCAACAAGGGACCTTAGCAGCTACAATGCGATTGGTCGTGAACGATAATTCGTGGCTGCCATCGGTTTCGCACCATGACCTGCGCATTGCGACGAAAAATATGGGCGTTAACCGAAAATTTTTGTGTTCATGGTCCAGTAGCGGCGCGCCGACGATCAGGCGCGGGCGCGCAGCACAGGAGTTCGTCATGGTCCGCAATGCCACATCGCAGCGCCCGATGCAGGGGCTGGGCGGCCGCGACCGGCTTGCGGATGGACCGAATATGATCGTTCCGCTGTTCGTGCTGGCGCTGGTGATCGGTGTTCTCGCGGGGCTTGGCGCCCGGCATATAACGCACCGGCCGGATCGCGGCCACGCCGCGCAAAATGGTGATATCTCGGCGGAGGCAACGCGCCTTGGCTACCGGAATGAGCGGGATTTCCGCATCGATCAGGAACATGCGTCCCTTGCATTGGCCGACGTGCTGGCCGCCGAGCCCGGTGCGCAGCGTCTATGGGAAAATGCAGAGACCGGAAATCGCGGCGTCATCTGGGCGTCGGAGGAAACGCGCCAGCCCGGCGGAGCGTCCTGCCGCACTCTCGCGCGGCGCACGCTGATCAACAGCGCCTTTCGAAACGCCGAAGGCATCGCCTGCCGAAGCGGCGCCGGCTGGGAGCAGACGGGTGGCTGGCGGGCCGACTGACCCTCTGCATCTACCCGTTCGCGCGTACTAGCTTGGAAGGATCGGCACCCACCCGGCTTTCGCCGTCCGCGCCGGCCTGGGACAGGGTGAAGTCGTAATGGATGGCCTCAAGCTCCGGGCAGGGCGAATCAGCGTCGGGTGCCGGTGTCACGATCAGGGAGCCGGACACGCCGAACACAGTGTCCGAATCGATATACGGGTCGTCGGCAAAGTACAGCGATGTCACCAACTCGCGGTAGCCAGCGGCGCCGACCAAAAAATGGATATGCGCCGGGCGGCAGCCATGGCGGTTCTGCGCGCGGACCATCCCGCCCACCGGTCCGTCCATCGGGATGTAGTAGCCAAGCGGGCGGACGGTGCGAAAATGAAAATGTCCATCGCCGTCGGTGATGAACACCGCGCGGTGGTCCATCTTCTCCTGGCCGTGCAACTGCATGTCGTAGAAGCCATGCGCATCGGTCTGCCAGACCTGCACCATCGCATGGGGCACGCCTTTGCCCCCGCTGTCGCGGATCTGGCCGTAGAAGACGAGTTCGGGGGCATCGGGCGCAGAAGCGATCGATTCGCCCAGCTTCAGATGCGGCGCGGTCTCCCGGTAGAACGGGCCGAGCAGGCTGGCATCGGTCGCCTTCTCCAGCGACGTCTTGGCGTGCAGCGCATTGACCATGGCGCTGAGCCCCAGCACATCCGACAGCAGAATGGTCTCCTGGCGGCTGGGTGTGCAGGTCTTGCCGATCTCGGTCATGAAGCCGATGCCAATGAGCCACTCCGCGGGCGTGAGCTTCACGTCGCGTGCGAAGGCGTGCAGATGGCGCACTGCCGCCTCCATGATCTCACGCAGCCTGGCGTCCGGCGTGTCCTGCATCTGGGTGATGACGGCGTCGGTGATGGTGAACTCGTCGAGGTCATGCATCGGCGTTCTCCCTGGTGGATCGTTTTTTTCTACGTGATCTCACCTCCCGAAACGTCGCGCGGGGTATCGTCGCGAGTCAACCACGGGTCAGGGCGCGAGGCCGGTCTCAAATCCCTGCGACTTGTAGGCGGCCTCCGCCTCCGGGCCGGCCAGATAGTCCAGCAGGCGCCGTGCTGGGTCCGGATTGCGGGCGCCCTTCGCCAGACCTGCCGTATAGATCGTCCGCAGTTGCAGTGCCTCGGGGATGGTGCCGACGAGGTCGGTGCCGGCAACCGGCAGGATCTCGCTCACCTGGCCGAGACCGAACGCCACCTCGCCACGCGCCGCGGCCTCCATGGCGACCTGGCCTTCGGGATAGAATTTCAGGCGTGGCCGCACCTCTTCCATCACGCCCATCTGCTCCAGCAGCTTTGCCAGATAAATGCCAGACGTGGCGCCGGTGGCGGGATCGGCCATGCCGATCGAGCGCGCTGCCAGGATGGCCGCCTTGAACGACGCCTCGGTGGCGATGTCCGGATGCGGCGTGCCAGAGCGCACCGCAGCGCCCAGTTTCACCAGGCCCAACTGACGCATCGACCCATCCACCACCAAGCCGCGTTTTATGAGGTCCGCCAGCGGCGCAGGCGGCACGATCACCACATCGAACACCTCGCCGGCCACCGCCTTGTCGCGGATGAAGCCGGCGGTGCCGAACACGAAGGTGACATGCTCGCCGGTGGCCGCCTCGAAACCGGCGGGAACCTGTGACACCGCCGTCTTCATCGCCGCCGCCGACAGCACCACAAGTTCGCCGGCCCGGGCAGGCTGCACCGCCAGGCCAATCGTCATCAGCATCAGCAGCCCGGATGTGGTGAACGTCACGATGCGGCCCTTTTTGGTTGGATGGATTTTGCACGCCCGAAAGGGATTGTCTTCCTACCCGCCTGTGTCAACATTTCGTCATGACCTATTCGATCCTTGTCCGTGATCCCGCCACAGGCGCCCTTGGCGCTGCCGTGGCCTCGCGATTCTTCGCCGTTGGCGCGTTGTGCATCCATGTCGAGGGCGGCGTGGCGGCGCTCGCCACCCAGGCCCTGGTCAACCCGATGTATGAGGTGCACGCGATGCCGCTCCTGCGCGCCGGTGAGGCGCCAGCCAAAGTACTGGCCAGCCTGGTTGGTCCCGATCCCGCGATCGCCCAGCGCCAGTTTCACATCATCGACGCCACCGGCCGCATCGCCCAGCACAGCGGGCCGGATTGCGTGGCCTGGGCCGGGCATGTGCGCGGCATGGACGTGTCGGTCGCCGGCAACATGCTGGCCGGCCCCCAGGTAGTGGCCGCGACGCGCGATGCGTTTCTCGACGCCACCGGCAGCATGGCCGAACGCCTGCTGACCGCGATGGAGGCAGGCGAAGCGGCCGGCGGCGACAAGCGGGGCCGGCAGGGCGCCGGTCTCAAGATCTGCACCGCCGACCCCTATCCCGATCTCGACATCCGCGCCGACGACCATCCCGATCCGCTGGCCGAGCTGCGCCGCCTGCATTGCGTCAGCCTGGAACGCTACGCCGTGTTTCGACGGTTTCTCGCCGGACGGGACAGCCAATACGGCGAACTCGACCGCAGCATCATCGAGGCCGCCATCGCCAGAGACGGCCGCCCAGCCGCACAAGCGCCCTAAAGGCGAATAGTTTGATAGGAAGACCCATTATGCGCCGCCTGCTCCTCGCTGCAATCCTGCTCGCCGCCCCGCTCTCCGCCGAAGCACAGACCCTGCGAATCGGCCTGCGCGAGGACCCGGACCTGCTCGACCCTACCCTGGGCTCCAGCTATGTCGGCCGCATCGTCTACGCCGCCATGTGCGACAAGCTGTTCGACCTCGACGAAAACCTGCGCATCGTCCCGATGCTCGCCACGTCCTACAGCTATGAAGACCCGACCCATCTCGTCCTCCAGCTCCGAGCCGGAGTCACCTTTCAGGACGGCGAAAAATTCGACGCCCAAGCGGTCAAATTCAAGATCAACCGCGATCTTACTGCCAAGGGCAGCATGCGTGCCGGCGAGATCAACTCCATCCAGTCGGTCGAGGTCATCAACCCTTTGAGCGTCCGCATCACGCTCAAGGCGCCCGCCTCGCAGCTTCTGGCCCAACTCACCGACCGCGCGGGCATCATGATCTCCCCCAAGGCGGTGGAAGCGCTGGGCGACAAGTTCGGCACCGCCCCGGTCTGCGCCGGCCCCTTCGCATTCGAAAGCCGCGTGGCACAGGACCGCATCGTGCTGAAGCGCGATCCCAACTACTGGAACGCAAAAGACTATCATTTCGACCAGATCATCTACCTGCCGATCACCAGCCCCTCGGTCCGCCTCGCCAACCTCCAGGCCGGCAGCCTCGATCTCGTCGAATACATCACCCCCACCGACATCGAGGCGGTCAAGCGCGACCCCAGGTTGAAACTCGCGATCGGCGACGGCCTCGCCTACACCGGCATCACCTTCAACACCGACAACGGGCCCGCCAAGGCGACCATCACTGGCCAGAACAAGCTGGTCCGCCAGGCATTCGACCTGTCGATCGATCGCACGGCGCTGATCCAGGTCGTCTATAACGGCATGTATTCGCCCACGATCCAGGCCAACACGCCGAGCTCGCCCTACTATTTTAAGGACTACACCCCGCCGGAGCGCAACATCGCCAAGGCCAAGGCGCTGCTGAAGCAGGCCGGCATCACAGCCCCGGTGCCGATTCTGATGACGGTGCCGAACAGCCCTGACATCCAGCAGGCCGCCGAGGTGATCCAATCGATGGTGGCCGAGGCCGGGTTCGAGCTGAAGATCAAGACGATGGAGTTCGCCTCGTCCCTGCAGGCCGGCTATTCCGGCGATTTCCAGGCCTACATGATCGGCTGGTCCGGACGGTCCGATCCGGACGGCAACATGTGGCAGATGCTGCACACCGGCGGCACGTTCAACTACGGCAAATACAGCAACCCCGAGGTCGACACCCTGCTGGACGACGCCCGCAAGGTCACCGGCGTCGACGAGCGAAGGGCGTTCTACAGCAAGGTCTGGGCGCAGGAACGCCAGGACCTGCAGCTGGTCTATCTCTGGATCAGCCGCAACGTGGTCGGCATGCGCAAGGAACTCACGGGCTTTAGGCAGGTACCGGACGGGTTGATCCGGCTGCAGGGCGTGAGCTTGGCGAACTAATACCGACCCGCGTTGATGCTGACTGCTCCAGCATCAACGCGGGTCGGTATCGCGCGCCGGGTTGGCCGGCGGCGGCGCGCCAAGTATGATCTGCTCGCTATTGCGGTGCTGGCGGAATTCGCCGCGGCACCATGACGATGGCCGTGATCGTCTGCACCACTGCGCCGTCCTGGCGCGTGGTGGTGGTGCGCAATTTCATCAGCCCGCGATCCGGCCGTGACCGGCTTGGCCGCAACTCCAATATCTCACTTTCCGCCGTCAGAACATCACCCGGACGAACCGGCGTGGGCCAAGCGATGCCCTCGATTCCGGCTCCTACCGCGCCGCCGGCCAATTTGGGGCAGGCGCCATCCACCAGCAGCCGCATGGTAACGGCGGCGGTGTGCCAGCCACTGGCGATCAGGCCGCCAAGCGGTCCGGCGGTGGCGGCGGCCTCGTCGACATGCATCGGCTGCGGGTCGAACTCGGTGGCGAACGACACGATGCGGTCCCGTTCCATGGTGATGGGGCCGGCCCGGTAGGTGGCGCCCACCACGAGATCATCGAA
This sequence comes from Rhodospirillales bacterium, assembly GCA_043732745.1. GTDB lineage: Bacteria > Pseudomonadota > Alphaproteobacteria > Acetobacterales > Acetobacteraceae > CAIQQQ01. The sequence continues at coordinate 5,241 of JAYTHH010000261.1, read as the reverse complement.
ATACAGGTCCATCGCACACTCCGATCAAACAAACCCCAACGCCGCGACCTCAACCGGCGGCGCGGCCTCCTCCGGCACGGCGCATAGGCCGAAACGGACGCTCCAGCGACCCAGAGCCGGGCTGGCGGTCGCCACTGCAAACGGGATGGCCACGAGATAGCCGAGTGTGAAGGGCAGGGCATAGGGGAGCATGGCCGGTGACACCATCAACATTGGCAGGTTCACCGCAGCCCCAAAGAGAGTCTGTGGCCAGAACGCTTGTGCAGCCTCGGCCCAAGAAACCGCCCTGGCATCACGCGCCTGGCCGCTCCAGCGGGTCGAGTTGCCCAGCAACAGACTGGCGATGAACCCCACTGTGTTGAACGACGTAATGCTGCTCTGCAAAAGCGAGAACAGAATCTCGCACAGCACGCCAAGCCCCATCCGCCACAGCCCGCCATATCGGGACCGGCGATGCCGGCTGGCGGCCGTATGCACATAGCCAGCCAGTTTCGGAGCCAGATACATCAGCATGAAGATCCACCAGAGCGCAATCAGAATGCCCTGCGATCCGGCCGCCATGTCCCGCCAGGCCCAGGCGGCCAGCGGCAACAGCGCCATCAGCAGCGTCCAGGCGGGGATGCCAGCGAACATCAGGATGGCCCAGAGCAACTGGAACCGGCTGACCGGCAGCAGACCCTTCATGCCGATCAGACGGACATATTGCAGATTGCCCTGGCACCAGCGGGTGTCGCGGCGGATGTAGTCCAGAATGGTGGGCGGATTGTCCTCCCACGAGCCGCCGGCCGCCGGCTGCAGGCGCACGCTGTAGCCGGCGCGGCGCATGAGAACCGCCTCCACCTGGTCGTGCGACAGGATATGCCCACCGAACGGGGGCGCTCCTGACAGCACCGGCAGGCGGCAGTTCAAGCGGAACGGGGCGATCCGTATAACCGCGTTATGGCCCCAGAACGGGCCGCAATCATGCGTCCACCAGGCTTGGCCCACCGTGTAGCTGCGCATGCCGTGGCGCATGCCGAACTGGAACATCCGCGCGAACACACTGGTTGCGGGCAGGCCCACGACGAGCCCCTGCACGATGCCGATCCCAGGGTCGGCCTGCATAATGCGCACGAGGTCCAGAATGGCTGCGCCCGACATCAGGCTGTCAGCGTCCAGCGCCACCATCAGGTCGAAATCGGCGCCCTGATGCTCGCAGAATTCCATCACGTTGCCGGCCTTGTAGCCGGTGTTGTCGGCCCTCCTGCGATAGGTGATCCGCGCCGGGTCGGCGTCGTCTTCCTGCCAGTTGGCCACCACGGTCGCTTCGCGCGCCACGATCTCGGGGTCGGAGCTGTCGCTGAGCACGAAATAGGCGAAACACCTGCCAGCCCCAGTGGCGTCGAGACTGGCTTGCACGATCTTCAGCCGCCCCAGAGCCCGCGCCGGGTCTTCGTTTCGCAATGTCATCACGACGGCGGTGCGCAAGGTGATCGGCGTCGCCATTTCGGCTTCGGGGCGCCGGACAAATAGTAAAAATAGCCCGATCGCCCCGGTCCAAAACCCCAGCACGCTCCACGGCAGGAACACGGCGGCACAGGCGATGATCGCAACGCCAAGTGCCGAACCGCCGACCGCAAGCGCAAGTGCCCCCACTAGCGCGAGATAGGTGGTGGCGTTGACCAGCAGGAAGGCCAGCCGGCGCAGGCGCAGGTCCTGGGGAGTGACGCTGGGGATCATGTAAGCTTCATTTTAGATCCTGATGATTTTAGGCAAAGAAAATCATCAGCCTCTAACCTTGTGTTTTAACAATTATGTTTATGCATTTGGGTTAAGCAAGCCAAACACATCATGATCTCAGGATGAAAACGAACGCGGTGTCGGCACTATCGGTCTGGTATCAGGCGCAAGGCAAGGTCGTGCTGCGCAGCGCACCGCTGCCGGAGCCGGGACCTTCAACAGCGCGGGTGCGCACCCTGTATTCCGGGATCAGCCGCGGCACCGAGCGACTGGTGCTATCGGGACTCGTGCCGCCGGCGGAAGCGGATCGCATGCGGGCACCGTTGCAGGAAGGTGATTTTCCGTTTCCGGTCAAGTATGGCTACGCAGCGGTGGGCGTGGTCGATGCGGGTCCAACGGAATGGCTGGGACGGATCGTGTTCTGCCTGCACCCGCACCAGGACCGGTTTCTGGCGCCGTTGTCGATGCTTGCCTCGGTGCCCGATGGCGTGCCGGCCCGACGCGCGACCCTGGCCGCCAACATGGAAACCGCGCTGAACGCCCTATGGGATTCCGGCGCCGGGCCGTGCGACCGCATCGCAGTGATCGGCGGCGGCGTGGTGGGCATGCTGGTGGCGTTCCTGGCAGCCCGGCTGCCCGGCGCCGCCGTCACGCTGGTGGATGTGGACGCCACGCGGGCGACCCTGGCGGCTTTGCTCGGCGCGGCCTTCGCCTTGCCCGCGCAGGCACCGGAGGAGTGCGACGTGGTGTTCCACGCCAGCGCGACCGAAGCCGGGCTTGCCACCGCGATCGGTTGCGCCGGGATGGAGGCCGTGGTGGTCGAGATGAGCTGGTATGGCGATCGCGCGATCTCAGTCCCGTTCGGTGGAGCGTTTCACAGCCGCCGGCTGCGGCTGATCGCAAGCCAGGTGGGGCATGTTGCGGCGGGCCACCGACCGCGCTGGTCCTATGGGCGGCGACTGGCGGCGGCGCTCGACTTGCTGCGATACGAGGCACTCGATGCGCTGGTCGCCGATAGCATCGACCTCGCCGACGTGCCGATTCTGTTGCCGGCGCTGCTGCAGGGACCACCTGTTGGCCTTGCCCCGGTGATCCGCTATCCCAAAGGCGACTGATCCGCCGACCTATCCGCCGAATGACCCATTGGGAAGCACGCCAAATGTACGCCGTAGAAGTCCGCGATGCGATCATGATCGCTCATTCCCTGCCCGATCCGTTCTTTGGCCCGGCCGCCAACAAGCATGGCGCCACGTTTATGGTAGACGTGGCGTTCATGCGCGCGGCGCTGACGGCGCAGAATGTAGTGGTCGACATCGGTGCGGCGCAGACCGCGCTGAAGGCGGTGCTGGGGCCACTGAACTACCAGGATCTGGACGCCCTCGCACAGTTCGCAGGCCGGCTCACCACCACCGAATTCCTTTGCCGGCATATCTTCGACGAACTGTGCCAGGCGATCGGACGTGGCGAACTCGGCATCGGCGCCGAGGCGCTGGCCGCGATGCGAGTGACATTGTCAGAAACGCATCTGGCCAAGGCATGGTTCGAGGGACCGGTCCAAGCCTGATGCGCTCCGCCTATTTCGCCGTCCCCGGTGATCTCGCGGCACCCACTGGCGGCTATGAATATGCGCGGCGCTTGCTGCGCGCCTTGCCAGCACTCCTCCACGTCACCTTGCCCGCGGGGTTTCCGAACCCGTCGGAGTCCGATCTCGCAGTCACGGCCGATCTCCTTGCAGGGCTGCCGTCCGACAGCGTGGTCATGGTCGATGGCCTGGCGTTCGGCGCCTTGCCGGAACGCTGCCTGGCGCCGGTGCGGAATGCCATCGTGGCGCTGGTGCATCATCCGTTGTGTCTTGAGGCGGGGCTCTCAGCGGAGCAGGCGACGGCGTTGCGCGACAGCGAGCGGCGGGCGCTGACATATGCATCCCGCGTGATAGCCACCAGCGCATCGACCGCAGCCTGGCTGGCCGAGGCTTTCGGCGTGCCGGCGTCCCGGCTCAGCGTGGCCGAGCCAGGTACTGAAAGGCGCATGCAGGCGCTGCCGACCAAAGGGTCGATCCGGCTTCTCTCGGTCGGCGCCGTCACGCCGCGCAAGGGTTATGATGTTCTGGTGGCGGCGCTGTCGGGGCTCGCCGGTCAGGACTGGCGGCTCAGCATCGTGGGCGACCTGTCGCGCGATCCGCGCTGCGTGGCGGCGTTGCGCGATGCGATCGAAGAATCGGGCGTTGCCGGCCGGATCACGCTGGAAGGCGCGGTGGATGAGGGCAGCCTGGATGCGTTCTACGGAACGGCCAATGTCTTCGTCTCGGCCTCGCTGCACGAGGGCTACGGCATGGCGGTGGCATCAGCGATGGCACACGGACTGCCTTTGGTGGCGACCGATGCCGGCGCCCTGGCCGACACGGTGCCGCGAGGCGCCTCGCTTCCCTGCAGGCCGGGCGACATGCCCGACCTGCGCGCGGCGCTGGCACGGATGCTGGACGACCCGGCCTTGCGCGCGTCCTGCCGCAAAGCGTCCTGGGCCGGCGGGCAGGCGCTGCCGGGATGGGACCAAACGGCCGCGCGCGTCGCCGCCGTTCTCGAACCGCTGCTGTCTGCGTCGTAGGGTCACTACGCCGTGCTTCGCAGATCGCAGTCGAACAACACATCACCATCGGGGAACGCATGCACGCGCGTGGCGGGTCGCAGCGCCTCGGCCATCGTCGCGATCGGGCGCAGATCGAGGCCGGGGCGTCCCGAGCCAAGGATCACCGGCGCCAGCAGCACATGCAGCCTGTCCACCGCGCCGGCATCGATGAACCGGGAAATCGTGTCTGCGCCGCCTTCGATCAGGATGCGGCGAAGTCCGTGGGCGACCAAGGCGGCCACGATGTCGCCAGGCGCCAGGCCCCGGGCACCAGGCTCGACGATGATCGAGGTAACTCCGTCCGGCATGCGGCAGGCCCGTCCTGTCACGCAATAGCGGCGCGTGCCGGTATCCTGGAAGCATCGGGCGCCATCGGGCACCCGCCCGTTCGGGTCGATCACCACCCGGGCCGGATGTGTGCCCGCCACCCGTCGCACCGTCAGTTGCGGATCGTCCGCGATCACGGTGCCGACGCCCACGACCACCGCGTCAACCGCAGCGCGCAGCGCGTGCAGATGGTCCAGCGCGTGCGCGCCGTTGATCCATTTGCTGTGACCGGACAAAGTGGCGATTCGCCCATCGAGGGACTGCCCAAGCTGGGCGATCACCAACGCACGCCCCGGCGGCGCCGCCGCGATCTCGGCCAGGCAGCGCGCCGCAATGTCTCGGCCGTCCATGGCGCTTCAAGATCCCCGACGTCTGTGAACGGCATACAGCAACGGCAAATTTTTACAGGCGATAGGGAGGAGCGAAATGAGCCGGGATTTTGGAGGTCCGGGCCGGAATCGAACCGGCATTCACGGATTTGCAATCCGTTGCATCACCACTCTGCCACCGGACCACCAGTGCTGGGCTTAAAGGAGAAAACCGCCGAAATCAGCGGTTTTAAGCCCTGAG
>JAYTHH010000260.1:0-4284 GCA_043732745.1 Rhodospirillales bacterium | reverse complement strand
TGACGAAGGCGAAGGGGCAGAAGCCGCGCCGTCCAGGCGTGCTCGGCCTCGGCCACGTCAATGCCCATCACCAGCGGCTGAAGCAGTTCATTAACGTGCAGGCCCGGGGCGTCTCGACGAAGCACCTACCCGACTATCTCGGTTGGTCCAGGGCGGTCAGGAGGCCGGGATTTATGCCCTTCAACCTCATCGCCGACCAAGTTATCCACAGAAAAGTATAATTGCGCCTCAGGAGTTCGAATCTCGCAATCCCACCGCATCATGATCTGAAGTGTCGCCAGTGAAGACAGAAGTTAAGCGCAATCACGAGCCACGGGTGATGTCCGCACCCGTTCATTCTCAGTAGGTCGCCCGGCCACCCGACACATCGAACACCGCGCCGGTGCTAAACGAGGCTTCTTCCGACGCCAGCCAGCACACCAGGGACGTCACCTCCTCAATTCCGCCAAACCGGCCGATCGGAATCTTCGAGAGCATGAAATCGATGTGCTCCTGCGTCATCTGATCGAAGATCGCCGTGCGCACCGCGGCCGGGGTTACGCAGTTCACCCGGATTTCGGTCTTGGCCAACTCCTTGCCCAAAGACTTGGTCAACCCGATCACGCCTGCCTTTGACGCGGAATAGGCGGATGCGTTCGGATTGCCCTCCTTACCGGCGATGGAGGCGATGTTGACGATGCGGCCATAGCCATTCGCCTCCAGATGCGGCAAGGCGAACTTGTTGCAGTAGAACAGCCCGTTGAGATTGACGTCGATCACCCGCTGCCAGGCATCCACAGGATAGTCCCGCACGGTGGTGTTGGGCCCGGTGATCCCGGCCGAGGCGACCAGCACGTCGAGCTTGCCGTCCAACGCCGCGACCGTCGCCGTCATCGCCGCTGCAACCGCCTGCGAATCAGCGATATCCAACTGATGCGTATACGCGGCACCGGTTGTCGGCTTCGCCGTAGCCAAAGTGGCCTCGCTGATGTCCCACAGGCTAACCTGCGCGCCCTCGGCCACAAGGCGTGTGGCGATTTCCAGGCCGATGCCGGCGGCACCCCCGGTGACGATGGCCGAACGGCCCTTGAAGCGATTGCCAAACAGCATCACGCACTTCCTCCCGTGAACATTTCTGCGATGTCTCGTTTCTATCGATGCAGCCGCGCTCTGACGGCCAGACGGACAATGGCCCAGCCGTCACGGGTTTGACTAGCTTGCCAGCCGTCTGCACCAAGAAGAAGGCATCCAAGCCGTAGGCACTTCAATCCATGAAACTGACGGGAACGACCGCATGCACGACCGCCCATGCTGGCGCGGTAAAGGATTGTCCTGACCATCTGCATGTTTCTTCGGGCAGACACCAGGGGCATCCAAGCGTAGGTAAATTGCCGGCCTTCGGTTTGCAGTTTGCGCCTGGCGTGGTCTGAAAATGTCGGTCCTGGAGAACGAGGCCCCGTGATCGACCAGAACGCCGGGCACGAGGCTCGCTCCGCTGCGAGGTTGCTGCTGACCCGCTGCGCTGGCGCGCCGATCAATCCAGAAAAGGAACGTATCCGCATCGAAATCTCCCTGCGCGACTACCTGCCCTGATCAAGGCTGCCGATCACGAAGCCAGTTTGCGCATCACCTTGATCAGGTCAGACTTACCCTCAAACCCGATGCCCACAAGCTCCGGCATGGTCACGTGCCCATTCTCGACGCGCACGCCATCGGGGAAGCCGCCATAAGGCTGAAACAGATCCGGGTAGCTCTCATTGCCGCCCAGCCCCAAACCCGCTGCAATCATGAGCGACATCTGATGTCCGCCATGCGGAATGCACCGCGAGGGGGACCATCCGAACTGCTTCAGCACCGTCAGCGTGCGGAGATACTCGACCAACCCGTAGGAAAGCGCGCAGTCGAACTGCAAAAAATCCCGGTCCGTCCGCATGCCGCCATAGCGAAGCAGATTGCGCGCATCCTGATGCGAGAACAGGTTTTCCCCCGTTGCCATCGCACCCGGATAGAATTCCGACATCGCCGCCTGCAGCGCGTAATCCAGCGGATCGCCGATCTCTTCATACCAGAACAGCGGATACTCCCGCAGCATCTTCGCGTAAGCGATGCCGGTCTCGAGGTCAAAACGGCCATTTGCGTCAACCGCAAGCTGCGCCGAAAATCCAATCTCGGCCAGAACCGCCTCGATCCGCCCACGATCTTCGTCGATCGGGGCGCCGCCGATCTTCATTTTCACCACGTTGTAGCCGCGATCCAGATAGCCGCGCATCTCGGCGCACAACGCCGTGTTGTCCTTGCCCGGATAGTAATACCCACCGGCTGCATAGACGAACACCTTGGGATCGGCCTCTCGATCATGCCGTTCCGCAATCAGCCGGAACAACGGCTTCTCCTCAATCTTCGCCACCGCGTCCCAGATCGCCATGTCCAGGGTGCCCACGGCCACCGACCGCTCACCATGCCCGCCCGGCTTTTCGTTGGACATCATCGCCGCCCACACCTTGGCCGGATCGATGTTGTCGCGCGTGTCGTCCATCAACGTTTCTGGCGTCGCTTCCAATATCCGATTGCGGAAGCGCTCGCGAATCAGACCGCCCTGGCCGTACCGGCCATTCGAGTTGAAGCCATACCCCACCACCGGCTTGCCACCCCGCACCACGTCCGTCACGACAGCGACCAGGCTTGTGGTCATCTTGCTGAAATCGATATAGGCGTTGCGGATGGGAGACGCGATTGGCTGCGTGATCTCACGCACATCAACGATACGCATAATCAAAGGTCTCCTGTGATCGGGCTGCTATCCAGCGTCGCGGGCATTGGATACGCTCAACCCCGAGGAGCATCCAATGCCGAAATGTGCGCGGCACATGCCGGAGCGGCATCAGCCATGGAGATGAACTGGCTTTAAGACTTCGTGGCGCTTGCCGTCTTCAGCCGTCCCATCCTGGCGATCGAAGACTGGATCGGCACCCCGCTCGTCCTCCGGCCCCCGCATGGCGCCGAACTGATCCAGGACACCAGATCCAGACCCCTTAAGCACACGGAGACAGAACATGCGTGAATTCAAGATTGCGGCCATCCCGGCCGACGGCATCGGCAAAGAAGTGGTGGCGGCTGGCCTGGAGGTCCTCGATGCACTGGCCAGGCGGGATGGCGGCTTCCAATTGAATGTCGAGAACTTCGATTGGGGATCGGACTACTACAAGGCGCATGGCGTCATGATGCCGGAAGATGGCCGTCAGACGCTGAAGGCGTTTGATGCGATCTATTTCGGCGCGGTCGGCGCCCCCGACGTTCCCGACCACATCACCCTATGGGGGCTGCGCCTGAACATCTGCCAGCCCTTCGACCAATACGCCAATGTGCGCCCCACCCGCATTCTGCCGGGCATCAAAAGCCCGCTGGGCGGGATCGCTCCCGAAGCGTTGGACTGGCTGATCGTTCGCGAAAATTCCGAGGGCGAATACGCGGGCCAGGGCGGCCGGTCCCATCGCGGTTCTCCCCAGGAGGTCGCCACCGAGGTCACCATCTTCACCCGCGTTGGTGTCAGCCGCATAATGCGCTTTGCCTTCAAGGCGGCCCAGTCACGTCCGCGCAAGCTGCTGACTGTGGTGACGAAATCCAACGCCCAGCGCCACGGCATGGTGATGTGGGATGAAATCGCCGCCGAGGTCGCCACGGAGTTCCCTGATGTCACCTGGGACAAGATGCTGGTGGATGCCATGACCATGCGCATGGTGCTGAAGCCGGAGACGCTCGACACGATCGTGGCCACCAATCTGCACGCCGATATCCTGTCCGATCTCGCCGCCGCCCTGGCCGGGTCGCTCGGCATCGCCGCCACGGCCAACCTCAACCCCGAAGGCACATTCCCATCGATGTTCGAGCCGATCCACGGCTCGGCCTTCGACATCGCCGGCAAAGGCATTGCCAACCCGATTGGCACCTTCTGGACCGCCTGTCTGATGCTGGACCATCTCGGCGAGGCGGACGCGTCGGCGCGCCTGATGCGGGCGATCGAGCGGGTAACCGCCGACTCCTCGCTGCACACCCCCGATCTGGGCGGCAATGCCACCACGCGGATCGTCACCGACGCAGTGATCGCCGCCATCGCCGCTGACAACGCATAGTCAAAACGGCGGGGCGAACCGACCCTTTCGCCCTGCCGAAATCGTCCCTGGCGATCGGCAAAGCGACAAGGCAATCGCTCGGATGCCCCAGCCATCCCGGAGACGAACCTCTATCATCGTGCGGTCAATGACCGTCAGCCTGCGTCTCGGAACTGCCATCCAACCATCCTAAACT
>JAYTHH010000259.1:0-4292 GCA_043732745.1 Rhodospirillales bacterium | reverse complement strand
CGGTGACGGGATTGTTGTGCAGCAGATGCCGGCAATAGCGTTGCGGGTTGCATGGACAGTCCCGCCCGGCCAGCAGGTCGCGGTTGCCGAGGAAGGGTGTGATCGCCTCGGCCACCCTGCGGTGCCTTGTTGCCAACGGCGCGTTCGCGGCCAGCGCGATATCGGCCAGCATGGCTTCGAACGGGGTGGCGCTGAGGTTCAGGACCGGCCGGCTGATGGCGTTCATGCGAGCTCCGACACAACGAGCTTGGAGTGGGGCGAGGTGAGTGCCGACAGCACCATGTCGCGGCTGGCGGTGACCTGCTCGCGCATGATGCGGGCGGCTTCGAGGGCATTGTGGTCGGCCATCGCCTGCACCAAGGCACGATGCTCGTGTGCCATCTCGCCGCTGCGGTCCCGCGTGGACAGGCCGAGCACCAGCATGCGGGTCGATTCGTCGAGCAGCCGGCCGATCTGGCGGGCAAGGCGGCGATTGCCTGCGAGCTCGCCGACGGCGACATGGAATTCGCGGTTCGCCGCTAGGAAATCCAGCGCGCTATCTGAATCGGTGGGGTTGTAGCCCTGGGCGCAGACGTCATCGAGGCGGCGCAGACGGTCCAGATTGGCGTGGCCGGCGGCGCGGCGCGCAGCTTCCGGTTCCAGCAACAGGCGTAGGTCGAACACCTCGTGGATGTCGCGGATGGTGACCAAACTGACCACCCAGCCGCGGCGTGGGACGGCCTGCACCAACCCTTCCTCGCCAAGCCGGGCCAAGGCGGCGCGAGTGGCGGCGCGGCCGAAGCTGAAGCGTTCGGCCATCAGCGTTTCGCTGACGGTGTCGCCGGGTGCGAGGCGGCAGGCGACGATTTCGCGGCGTAGGGCTGACACGGCCTGCTCGGTGAGGTTCTGTGGTTTTTCCATCGTTGAGATCACCGACATGCTGCGCGCATCCTTTATGACATGTCACAGAGTTATCAGAGATCGTCGTGCGTTGGGAAGCGTGACGTGCTGGCGATGGCGCGCTATCCCGCCTGTGGAGGTATGCAGATGCGCGATGTGGTGCTGGTGGCGGCGGGCGGGGCGGTGGGGAGTCTGCTCCGGTTCTGGGTGGGGCTGCTGGTGCAGCGTTTCGTGTCCGGCGCGTTTCCGTGGGGCACGCTGCTGATCAACATCGTCGGCAGCTTCGTGATCGGCGCGTTTGCGGCCCTGGTTGGCAGCGCGGGACGCTATGAAGGCAACGACATGCTGCGCCTGCTTGTGATGGTGGGTCTATGCGGCGGGTTCACCACGTTTTCGTCATTTAGCCTGCAGACGTTGATGTTGCTGCGCAGCGGTGATGCGGTGGGAGCCTGCGCCAATATCGCAGCATCCGTCGCGCTGTGCGTGATTGCCACCATGACCGGTGCCGCCCTGTTCACTCGCGGTTAACTATCCGCGCCGATACTGGGTGCATGATCAAACGACGCGCACTGATCGGATTGCCTTTTCTGGCCGCTTCTCCGGCACGGCCGGTGCTGTCGGTGGGCGCGTCCGATCGAGCGCATCTGGAAGCGAGTTTGTGGCTGCCCTCCGGCGCGGTGTTTACCTGCCCGTCCACCCGAACGCGGTTGGTGGCGTCCGTGCGATTGCGGGCGATGGAGGTGGCCGCGGTGTCGTTCGCTTTCGACGTGGCCGAGGCAAGCCAGGAGTTGCTTGCGCTGGTAGGGCCGGATGGCCGGTTGCTGGCGCTGGAACGGCTCCGCTGGACAACGGCCCGTGGGGATACGCTGGAAACCCATTTCGCCATGTTGCCGGACCGGGTGCATCTCACACTCGAACGCAGTGTTGCCATCCATGACGGTGGGTGGCGGCGGGAAGCCTGGACCGATTATCTGGCGCTGGCGGGGGCAAGGCTTGTAAATCGCCCGCCTCGCGAGGTGCTGGCGGGAACCTGGCAGGCACGGATGTCGCGGGAGCGTGGCGTGGTCGCTGACACGTTGCGGCCGATGCGGGCGATCACACGCGCCGACTGCGCCGCGTTTTGGCGAGTAGACGAAGCCCACATTCCCTTCGAAGAACCGTCGTTTGGTCGATGAAGCGGTGGACTTTTCCCACCCTACGGAGCGCCCAACGCCTTCTTGGCAACGCTTGCAAAAAACGTCGCCGCGGCCGGCAGAATCGCGTCGTTGTAGTCATACCCGTCATTGTGCAGATCGCGGCCCGGGCCGCCCGGTCCGTTGCCGATCCAGACATAGGCGCCCGGACGTTGTTCCAGCATCCAGCCGAAATCCTCGCCGGTCATCGCCGGCGGCAGGTCGCGTCGCACGACAAGCCCGGCGCCGACAGCCGCCTCGGCGGCGAGGTCGGCCTCGGCGACCGTGTTGATGGTCGCACCCACACCGTAGGCGATGGTGACGCCGATCTTCACGCCCATCATCAGGGCCACGCCATCGGCCACCCGCCTGACGCCGTCATCGATCACCTTCTGGGTCTCCCGGCTGTAGTTGCGGCAGGTGCCGCGCAGCCGCACCTGCGCAGGGATCTGGTTGGCGGCCACGCCGCCTTCGATGATGCCAAGACTGATCACGCCGGATTCGATCGGATCCACGTTACGCGCGACGATACTTTGTAGGGCCACGATCAGATGGCCCGCCGCCAGAATCGGGTCTCGGGTCTGGTGGGGCATGGCGGCATGGCCGGATTGGCCGTCGATCACAATCTCCAGCCGCGCACCGGCGGCCATCACCGGGCCGGAATGCACCGCGATCGTGCCGGCTTCCAGGCCGGGCCAATTGTGGTAGCCGAAGATCCGTTCCATCGGGAAGCGTTCCAGCAGGCCGTCGGCCAGCATGGCCTTTGCCCCGCCGGCGCCCTCCTCGGCTGGCTGGAAGACGAAATGCACAGTGCCGGCCCAACTCGTGTCGGCCTGCAGCAGCGCCGCGGCGCCGAGCAGCGACGTGGTGTGGCCGTCATGCCCGCAGGCATGCATGACGCCGGGGTTTTGCGAGGCATATGCCAGGCTGGTCGTCTCGACGATCGGGAGCGCATCCATGTCAGCGCGCAGACCGACGCTGCGGTTGGAGCTGCCGCGCGTGATGGTGGCGACGATGCCGTGGCCGCCGACATTGGCCACATAACCCACGCCGAGTTCATCGAGCTTCGTGCGCACGAAGGCGGCGGTTTCGCTCTCCTGGTTGGAGAGTTCGGGATGGGCGTGGAGATGCTGGCGCCAGCCGGCCAGGCGTTCGGCGAGGGATGTGTCCATCGTCGAAGTGTTTCACCAACCCGGCCGCAGCGCCAGCGCCGCCATGCCTTTCCGGCAGTTCTTATGCAGGCGCAGCAATCTTTTATCGTTTGTGCATCGCCACATTCTTTGCCGCAATCTCGCCACGGCCCAGTGCGAAAACCAAAATGTTCGCAAGGCAACCGGTCGCAGACACAGTTCGTTGTGTCCCATGAGGAAGCTTTCGCACACCAAGGAGGCGCCAGTGACCCGTCTGCCGACATCGACCCACCGCGAAATCGCCCAGGGCACCGGCGTGACGGAACTGCATCCGGGCCTGATGCAGGCGATGACGGCGGGCGGATCCACAATGAACCGCCTTGTGGTGATCTCCAACCGCGTGCCGCTGCCGTCGGTCGGTCCGCGCGCCGGCGGGCTTGCAGTGGCGTTGGACGGGCTGATGGAGAAGCGCGGCGGGCTGTGGTTCGGCTGGTCCGGCACGATATCGCCCCAGGCGGCCGAGCAGAAAGTCCAGATCAGCCGGCACGCCGCCATCGATTACGCCACCGTCGATCTCACGCCCGACGAGCACGACCGTTATTACAACGGCTTTTCCAACGGTGTGCTGTGGCCGCTGCTGCATTCCATGCCGGATCTCATTCAGTACGACCGCACGGACGCGCAGATCTACCGCGAGGTGAATGCCCGGCTGGCGTCAGTGGTCGAAGGCCTGATCCGTCCGGATGATCTGATCTGGGTGCACGATTATCACCTGCTGCCGCTGCCGGCCGCCTTGCGCGCGGTGGGTGTTCGCAACCCGATCGGGTTCTTTCTGCACATCCCCTTCGCAGCGCCGGACGTTTTGGAAGCCGCTCCCGATATGGCAGATCTGGTCACATCGATGCTGGCGGCCGACCTGATCGGCTTTCAGACCGAGGCTGACATGGCCAATTTCGCCGCTGCCGGCGTGTTGCTGGCCAACGCCACCCGCGTGTCCGGCAACATCCTGCTGGTGGCCGGGCGTCGCGTGATGCTGGGCGTGTTCCCAGTTGAGATCGAGGCGCGCGAGTTCGCCGAAATGGCCGAGGCGAATGCGCGAAAGCTGCCCGCC
>JAYTHH010000258.1:0-4305 GCA_043732745.1 Rhodospirillales bacterium | reverse complement strand
ACAGATCGGCGGAACCCACGGGGAACAGCACCTCGCTCTGGAACACGAAGCGGTCGCCGACAACCGTGATCCCGGGGCGGTTGGCGAGCACCTCGCGCAGGCGGCCGAAGAAGTCGCTGCGGTAGCGCTGCAGCTCCTCCACCTTCTGCGCCAAGGCGGCGTTGAGGCGGCTGCCGAGATTGGCAATCTGCGTGTCCTTGTCGTGCGCCTGCGCCTCGGAGACGTCCAACGCGCGGGCCACGCCGGCCATCTGCAGGCGCAACTGGTCGAGCTGCTGGTTGAGCAGCGCCACCTGCGCGCGGGCCGATTCGCCCAGCCGCTTTTCGTCGTTCAGTTGCACAGCGGTGGCGCGAGCCCGTTCGGCCTCGGTGGTGGCGCGGGCGGCGGCGTCCTGGGTCTGGCGCTCCAACTCGTCGCGCAAGGCGGTCAGCGCGCGCAACTGGTCGGTCAGTTTGGCGATGTCGGAGAGGCGGGCCTGCATGGTCGCACGGTCGGCCTGCACCACGCGGTCGGTCTCGGCTGCGGTTTTCTTCATCTCGGCCACCATCGCCTGGGTATCTGCCAGCGTGCGGCGGGCGTCGGCCAGCTGGGCGGCGGTGGCGTTGAACTGCGCCAGGTTTTCTGCTGCCCTGGCCGCGTTGGTGGCTGCCTGGGTGGCGTTGACGGCGGAGGCTTGGCTGGCGGTGTCGCCACGTTTGGCGATTTCGGTGAGTTGCAGTTGCAGCGCCTCATTGCGTGACTGCGCCGAGCGGGATTGCAGGTCGGCATCGGACAGCCGCGCGAACAACCGGTCCCGCTCGGTGCGCAGTGCGTCCCGCTCGGAGGCAATCCGAGCCTGGTCCCGGCCGGCGCCGGCGAGTTGCTGGCTGAGGTTTTCCGCTTTTGCCCGGGAGTCGGTGAGGTCGCGATTGAGGCCGGCGACGCTGAGTTGTAGCTCGGCTGTACGGCCGCGTTCGAGCGACAGCAGATCGGAAATCTCCGCCATCTGGCGGCCAAGCCGGTCGAGCGCGCGATCGCGGCCTGAGAGCGCCACCGACAGGAATGCCTGCGCCAGCACGAACACCAGCAGCACGAAGATGATGACCATCAGCAGGGTCGACAACGCGTCGACATAGCCGGGCCAAGCGTTTAGCCCCTCTGATTGGTTGCCGCGGCGGCGAAGGGCCATTTCAGATCATCTCCAGGCGGACCGCTTTGTTCGGTTGGATAAAGATGCTCGGCAAAATATCATCCCTAGGACCTCGACTGCTCGTCGGAGATTGCGGCGATAGTGCGCGTCAGAATCTTAATTTCGTTGCGAATTTCACTTGTGGACTGGGCACGGCCCTTCTCCATCTCGCCCAGCAGTTTCTGCGCATACAGTTCGATGTTGCGCAGATGCGATCGTGCCACGTCGTCGCCGGCGGCGTCGCGCGGTTCGGCAAGGCGTTGCAGGGTGGGCACCAGCGCCTGCTGGCCCTCAGCCATTCGCAGCATCACCTGCTGGTTGGCGCGCATGCTGTCCGACAGGGTGCCGATCCGCTCGGTCAGCGCCAGGATGGTCTGGTTGGCTTCCCGCCGTCCGTCTTCACCGCGCGCGAGGATGGATTGGAGGTTCTCCATGTTCTCGGCGGTCTGCTCCAGCAGCGCCTGCACATAGGCGGGCACCGAGCCCTCGCCTTCGCCGCCAAGGGCGCCGGAGGACAGCCTTGTGATGCCGGCCAGCCATTCCTCCAACTCGTTGAAGAAACGGTTCTGCGCCTGGCCTGCGGTGAGATCGAGGAAGCCCAGCACCAACGCACCGGCAAGCCCGAGCATGGAGGACGAAAACGCTGTGCCCATGCCCTTCAGCGGCTTGGACAAGCCAGATTTCAACTGGTCGAACAGCGCGTTGATGTCGCCGGAGCCGACCGACATGCCGTTGATGACGTCGCCCACCGAAGACACCGTCAGCAGCAGGCCCCAGAACGTGCCGAGCAGGCCGAGGAAGATCAGCAGGCCCGTCATGTACCGTGATAACTCGCGTGATTCGTCGAGCCGGCTGGCGATGCTGTCGAGCAAGCTCCGCATGGTCGGCGCCGACAGAGTGAAGCGGTCGGTGCTGGAGCCGTCGCGCGCCTTGACGGTGCGGGCGGACAGCATGCTGGCCATCGGCGCCAGCAGCTTGGGCGGCGTGACACCGGCCAGGCGTGTGCGGCTGCGCTGGAAGGTTTCCAGCCAGTTCACTTCAGGTGACAGCCGCATCACCTGATAGATGTTCCAGGCGCAGCCGATCAGCAGCACCAGCACGATCAGCGCGTTGAGCAGTGGATTGGCGGAAAACGCTGTCAGCAGCGAACCGGACAGCAGCCCCGCCACCACGATGACAGCGGCCATGAACACCAGCATCCGGATCAGGTAGCTATTCGGGCGCGTCATGCCTTGGTGCCTTGGGCTTGGTGCCAGGGGAGGGAATTGGTCAGCGCGGCTTGACTGGCGTGGCAGGCGTGGTTGCGGGGCGTGCGTTCGTGGCAGGGGGGATTCCAGCTTGGGCGTTCGCAGCGGGGATTGGATTAAGTGCGATCACGATATCGGCGCGATCGGCAGGTCCGTCGGCAAAGCCCGGTGATGCCGGCCCGAGCGCCTTGACGAAGATGCGCACCGACGGGATTCCCTGGCTGATCAGCACGCTGCGCACTGTCAGCGCGCGCGACAGCGACAGACGGCGTGGGGTGGATGGGTCTTCCGGCGTCCCGGCGGCATAGGTGGTGACGGTGTAGCTGGTGGCATCCGGCGCCACCGGCCCGGTGCCACGGGTAAGGCTGCGAATGGCTGTAACGACGGCCGGGTTGATGTCGGCGCGGCCGCTGCCGAACACCACGCGCAGGCCGCCGGTTAGCGGGCTGGTGGTGCTGGGACTGTCGGCGCTGATGGTGGGCGGTGCCGGTGTGGGTGCAGGGCGGGTCGGCACCACGATCGGCGGCGGAATGCTGACACCCGGCGGTGCCGCGGCCGGCACGCTAAGCTGGCCCGCAGTCCCCGGATTCGGCCGCACGGTGACACCGGCGCTGGGAGCGGGCTGCGACGGTGCTGGGGCGGACCGTGGCGGCGTGGTGGCCGGTGGTTTCGTGGGCGCCGGACGCTGGGTCGCCGGCTTGGCCGGAGCCGGCTTTGCGGGCTGCAACGTATCGAGCGCCCGAGGGTCGACCGTTACCTGCGCCAGGGCCGGCGTGCTCGACAGCAGGAAGCTCAGGAGGAAAATCCGTGTTCGCATGTGCAGAACCCTAGCTTGAACCGCAGCCCGGCTCAATGAACGGGGAATGGAAAAGCGCTTATGATGTCGGCAGACCAGTCCCGGCGAATGTGGTCAGGGCGCCGGCCGCCCGCTGGCAGCCATCCCGTCCTGCACCGCCGCTGTCAGCAACGGGTGCATGGTGGGGTTGGCGGCCACCACGTTGCCGGTCTCGCGCGGGTCGAGCCCGTGCGGATCAGTGGCGTAGCCGCCGGCTTCGCGCACGATGAGCAGGCCGGAGCTGATATCCCACGGCTTCAGGCCGAGTTCCCAAAATCCGTCATAGCGGCCGGCGGCCACCCAGGCGAGGTCGAGCGCGGCGGCGCCAAAGCGGCGGATGCCAGCCACCTGCGGCATCAGCGTGCCCAAGGTGCGGGCGAAGGCGAGTCGGTTGGCCGGCGTCACGGCGGCAAACGGAATGCCGGTGGCGAACAGCGCCTCATTCAGCTGGCGGCGCGCCGACACCCGCAGCCGACGCTCGTTCAGATAGGCGCCGATGCCCTTCTCGGCCCAGAACATCTCGGCCGCTGCCGGATTATAGATTAGGCCGGCCGCCACTTCGGTGGTGCCGTCCTGCAGCCGGCGCTCAAGGCCGATGCTGATGGCCCAATGCGGGATGCCGTGCAGGAAGTTAGTGGTGCCGTCGAGTGGGTCGATCACCCAGCGCCAGGCCCAGTTGTCCGCACCCTCGGAGCCTGATTCCTCCATGAGGAAGGCGTAGCCGGGGCGCGCCTTGTTGAGGTCCTCGCGGATCATCGCCTCGGCGCGGATATCCGCCTGCGACACGAAGTCGCCGGGGCCCTTCACGCTGACCTGAAGCTGCTCGACCTCGGCGAAATCCCGCAACAGTCGCTTGGCGGCACGCTGGCAGGCGTTCTGCATCACCGTCATATGTGGCGATAGGCGCAATGCCACTGGATTATCCCTTGAAGCGCTCGACATAGGTGATGTCGTCGGTGCGGACCACGATGCGCTCGCCCGACTCGATGAACGGCGGCACCATGCATTTCAGGCCGTTTTCCAGCTTCGCCGGCTTGTAGGAGCTGGTGGCGGTC
>JAYTHH010000257.1:0-4347 GCA_043732745.1 Rhodospirillales bacterium | reverse complement strand
GCGACTTCGCCACTGCCAGCACGCTGACCCGCAAGAAGGGCAGCGGCAAGACCGGGCGGCAGATGCAGAGCTGGGCACGCACGCCGGACGGCTGGCGTGTGGTGGCCGCACATGTGTCGTTCCTCGATTTCGACTGGCCGACATGACCTGCCTTGCGCCAATCGAAACCGAACGGCTCGTGCTGCGCCTGGTTGAGCCGAACGACGCTCCGGCTTTCACACGGATGATCACGCAGGACATCAGCGACCGGCTGAGCGTGTGGCCATTCCCCTACACGTTGGATCTCGCTTGCGAGAAGATATCGCGCAATCGTGCAGCCGCGTTTGCCGGAGACAGCCTGCCCTTCGTGATCACGCATCGCGAAACCCGCGACGTGCTCGGCTGGATCGCCCTGTTCCGCCATCAAGACAACCGGGACCGCGGCGTGCTCGGGTATTGGCTCGGTGAGACGCATCAAGGCCAGGGCCTGATGCGCGAGGCCGCAGCGATGTTTGTCAACGCGGGCTCCCGATGGCTCGGACTGCAATGCATCGAAGCCAGCTGCCTGCCCGACAACGAAGCCTCAAAGGCCACTCTCCACGGTCTGGGCTTTCGCTTCGTGCGCGAATGCCCGGACTGGTCCACAAGCAAGAAAACCTATGATCACTGCCTCTTCTACGAACGGGAGACGCCGTTATGATCGGCATCGATTGGGGCACCTCCAGCTTCCGCGCCTTTCGTATCAAGAACGCCGCGGTGGTCGACCAACTTGATTCGGCTGACGGCATCATGAAAATGACCATCCGGGACTTCGCCGGCACTCTTCGGGCCCATATCGGCCCGTGGTTGGCGGACGACGAGACCTGCGTCTTGATGTCCGGCATGATCGGCAGCCGACAGGGATGGCTCGAAGCTGCCTACCTTCCCTGCCCCGCCAACGCCGAAGCCATCGCTGCCCAACTCAGCCGCGTGGTCTTCGAAGGTGCCGATGTCCGCATCATCCCCGGCCTGTCTGGCACCGATGCTGGCGGCACCCCCGAAGTGATGCGCGGCGAGGAGACCCAGATCATCGGCGCCGGCGCCACCGGCATCGTCTGCCTCCCCGGCAGCCACTCCAAATGGGTAAACGTCAGCCCGGCCGGGCGCATCGAGGGCTTCGAGACGATCATGAGCGGCGAGATCTTTGCCGCGTTGCGCAAGGAGACGATCCTGGGCCGCATGATGCCGGAGGCCCCGCACAACGATGCCGCCTTTGATCGCGGCGTTGCCCGCGCGGCCGAACCTGGCCACCTTCTGCATCATTTGTTTGGCGTTCGAAGCCTGGGCCTGTTTGACCGGCTTCGGCCCGCGGAAAGTGCGTCATACCTGTCTGGCCTTCTGATCGGCCATGAGATCCGCGCTTATCTATCGCCGGGCACGCATGTCACCCTGCTCGGCAGCGAAACCCTCTGCGCGCTCTACACACGCGCGATCACCAACTGTGGCGGCACCGCCACCACCGGCCCCGCCGATGCCGCCGCTCGCGGCCTTACCTTGATCGGATCAATGACACGATGGACCTAAAATCCTATCTGACGCGCTGCCCACTCGTCGCCATCCTGCGCGGCGTGAAGCCCGACGAGGTCGAGGCCATCGGTGAAATGCTCGCCAACGCCGGCATTGCCATCGTCGAGGTGCCGCTGAATTCGCCTGAGCCGCTCGTCAGCATCGCCCAGCTGCAGGCCCTGTTCGGCGACACCATGCTGGTCGGCGCCGGCACCGTGATGTCCGAGGCCGATGTCGAGGCTGTGCGCCAGGCCGGCGGCCGGCTCATCGTCACGCCGCATGCAGCGCTCGATGTGATCCGCGCCGCCAAATCGCGCGGCATGATCGCCTGCCCGGGGTTCGCCACCCCCACCGAGGCCTTCGCCAGCCTCGCCGCCGGTGCCGACGCACTCAAATTGTTCCCCGCCGAAGCCGCCAGCCCCAGGGTGTTGCGGGCCATGCGCGCCGTGCTGCCCGCTGATACCATGGTCATCCCGGTCGGCGGCATCGACGCCACCAACATGAAGCCCTGGCGCGAAGCGGGTGCGGCCGGCTTCGGCATCGGCTCGTCCATCTACAAACCCGGCGACACGCCCCCCATCGTCGCGGCGAAAGCGAGGGCCTTGTTGTCCGGGCTTGCCTAATCGATAAGGGCTAAAATTCAGGAGGCTGCATGTTCATTCGCGCAAACGATCTGGATATCCATGTCCAGGTCTCAGGCCCGCCAGGCGCGCCGCCGCTTCTGCTCCTCCATTCGCTCGGCACCAGCCTCCACGTGTGGGACGCCCAGGCCGAGGCATTGTCCGCCAGCTTTCGTGTCATCCGCCCGGACCTGCGCGGCCACGGCCTGACCACCGTCACCAAAGGCCCCTACAACATCGCCCAACTCGCCCAGGACGTGCTGGCCATGCTCGACGCCCTCGATGTTGGGCAAGCTCATGTCGCCGGCCTGTCGATCGGTGGCCTCGTGGCGCAGAGCCTCGCCGCCCAGGCCGCTCATCGCGTCGCTTCGCTCATCCTGTGCGACACCGCCATGGTCATCCCGCCGCCGGAAGGCTGGCACACCCGCGCCGCCCTGGTTCGCGCAAACGGCATGCAGGCCGTGGCCGAGCCGGTGATGGCCCGCTGGGTGACCGCCGGATACCTTGGCACCCCCCAGGCCGCCGGGCTGCGCGCCATGCTGCTGCGCACCGACCCCGAAGGCTATGCCGGTGCCGCCGAAGCCATTGCCGCCGAAGACCTGTCGGCGTCATCGGCCAAACTCACCATCCCTACCCTGATTCTGGTCGGTGACCAGGACCTCGCCACCCCGCTCACCAGTGCCGAAGCGATGCACCAGGCCATCGCCGGCTCCACGCTCATCGTCCTGAAGGACGCCGCCCATATCCCCACCGTCGAGACGCCCGACGCGGTGACGTCGGCAATGCGCAGCTTCCTCAGCCCCACCTTCGAGAACCTTTACGACGCCGGCATGAACGTCCGCAAACAGGTGCTCGGAGAGGCGCATGTGGCCCGCGCCACAGCTGGGATCACCGACCTCGATCGCGACTTTCAGGAATTGATCACCCGCACCGCATGGGGCTCCGTCTGGACCCGCCCGGGCCTCGACCGCCGCACGCGCAGTCTGCTGACGATCGCGATGATGGCCGCCCTCGGCCACTGCGAGGAACTGAAGCTGCATATCCGCGCCAGCAGGAATACCGGCGCCACGCCGGCCGATATTGCCGAGACCTTGATCCAGGTCAGTGTCTACGCCGGCGTTCCAGCCGCCAATACGGCCTTTCGCGTGGCCAAGGAAACCTTCAAGGACATGGAAGCATGAGCCAGCCCGATCTCAGCCCGTTCCGCCCCCTGGTTTCGGGCACCCAACCGGACTACGCCGCCTGTATCTACGGCAGCACCGCCCTGCGTGCGCCCAGCCACCCTCCGCTGCGCATCCCGCAATCGATCACCGAAACCACCGGCCCGCAATTCCGCCAGGACCGCTACCCCAGCGTCATCGACATCTCCAAGGTCGCCAGCGGCGAGGCCCAGGGCCAGCGCATCATCGTCGAAGGCCATGTCCGCGACGAAAACGGGCGCCCCGTCCCGCACACCATGATCGAGGTCTGGCAGGCCAACGCCTGCGGCCGCTACCACCACGAAGGCGACCAGCACGACGCCCCGCTCGACCAGCATTTCCACGGCGCCGGCCGCGTCTTCACCGACGCCGAAGGCAAATACCGCTACACCACCATCAAACCCGGCGCCTATCCGTGGCGCAACCACCACAACGCCTGGCGCCCCAACCACATCCATTATTCACTCTTCGGCCCCGGCTTCGCAACACGCCTCATCACCCAGATGTATTTCGAGGGCGACCCCCTGCTGAAATACGACCCCATCTACAACTGCATCCCGGACCCCGCCGCCCGCACCCGCCTGATCGCCGATTTCGACCTCGACCTCACCGTGCCGGAATGGGCGCTAGGCTATCGCTTCGACGTCATCCTGCGCGGCCGCGGCGCCACCCCGTTCGAGGACACTGACGACCACGGGAATCACTAAAATGCCGATCGCCACCTCCAGCCAAACCATCGGCCCCTATTGGCACCTGCTCCGCGATGACACCTGGTCCGACCTCACCCGCTTCGGCGCCACCGGCGACATCATCGAAATCACCGGCAGCATCACCGACGGCGGAGGCCAACTCGTCACCGACGCCTGCGTTGAAATCTGGCAATCCAGCCCCCCGCAATCGGCCACCTTCGAGGGCTTCGGCCGCGCCGCCAGCAACGAACACGGCGCGTTCACCTTCAAAACCCTGCGCCCAGGCCCGGAGCCAGGTGTCCACGGCCCGTCCGG
>JAYTHH010000256.1:0-13554 GCA_043732745.1 Rhodospirillales bacterium | reverse complement strand
CATCCAGCAGCGTCAGCGAAAGCGTCTGCGTCTCATAGGTGGACGCGCCGGTGACGGTGTCGGTCACGGTATAGCCGAGCGTGTCGGAGCCGATATTGCCGATCGTGACCAGGCCTGGCGCGTAGGTCAGAATACCGCCGGCCAGGGTGATGCTGCTGCCGATAATGAAGGTGCTGTCGGACGTGAGCGTGACAATGAGCGGATCGTTGTTCAAGCCGGCGATGGCGGTGCCAAGGATGGCCGGATCATGCCGGTCGGCGGTGGGAGCGGTGGCAAGTGTCACGATGGGCGGGGGGCCGTTGCTCAGCGTGACGATCTGCGTCTCGGTGGTGACGGCGCCGGTGCGCAGATCGGTAACGGTGTAGCTGATCGCGTCCGGCCCCACCTTGGCCGCATTCACCAGGCCGGGGGTGTAGACCAGCTGGCCGGCCGTCAGTGTGAGGCTGCTGCCGGTGGCGAAATCCGCGTCCGATGTCAGCGTCACCGAAAGCGCGTCGCCGGCAAGCCCGGGGGCGGCGGTTCCGAGCACAGCGGTGTGGGTGTTGTCGGCCTGAGGTGCCGCGGCAAGCGTGACGGCCGGAGCCGGGCCGTTGCCGAGGGTCACGGTTTGCGTCTCGTGGGTGACGGCCCCGGTCACGGTGTCGGTCACGTCATAGCTAATGGTGTCGGCGCCAACCTTGGCGGACGTGACGAGGCCGGGCGTGTAGATGATGTCGCCCAGTGACAAGGTGATGGTGCTGCCGGTGGCATAGCCGGCATCGGCCACCAGCGTGATCGAAAGGGCATGCCCGCTCACGCCCGCGCCGCCGATGGCCGTGCCCAGCAAGGCGTGGTTGAGGTTGTCGGCCGAAGGCCCGCCCTGCAGCGTGACAACCGGCGGTGGGGTGTTCTTCAGCGTAATCGTCTGGGTTTCGGTGGTGACGGCGCCGGTGACGGTATCGGTCACGGTGTAGCGCAGCGTGTCCGGGCCGGCGTTGGCAACGGTGATGGCGCCAGGGGTGTAGATCAGCTGCCCGCCTGACAGCACCAGGCTGCTGCCGCTGGCGAAATCGGCATCCGAGGTCAGCGTCACGGTCAGTGCGTCGTGGCCCACGCCAGCGGTGGCGGTGCCAAGCGTGGCGGGTGCGATGCTGGAAGCCACGGGCGTGGCGGACAGCGTCACGACGGGGGCGGGGCCGTTGCTGAGTGTCACCGTCTGGGTTTCTGCCGTCACGGCGCCTGTGACGGTGTCGGTGACGTTGTAGTGGATGACATCGGCGCCGGCCTGCGCGGTTGTGATGAGCCCCGGCGTATAAGTGAGTTTGCCATTCACCAGCGAGACGCTGCTGCCGGTGGCGAACTTGCTGTCGGACGTGAGGGTCACCGTCAGCGCATCGTTGTTGTAGCCGGCGATGGCCGTGCCCAGCGTGGCGGTGGCGATGTTGTTGGCTGACGCCGAGGCGAGGGTGACGACCGGTGCAGGTCCGTTGGACAGGATGACGGTCTCGGTCCTGCGGGTGACGGCGCCGGTGACGGTGTCGGTCACGTCGAACACGATCGTGTCTATGCCCGCGTTGGCCGAGGTCACGAGGCCGGGCGTGTAGATGATGCTGGTGCCTGAGGTTCCGCTGGTGCCAAGCGCCACGCTGCTGCCGGTGGCGAACGTCGCATCCGAGACCAAGGTGGCCACCAGCGGATCAGGGGTGACGCCGTGGTAGTTCACATTGATCGTGGCCGAGAAATCCACCGTGTAGTTGCCGCCGTTGAGTTGGCTGCCTTGGCCGGAGCCGGTGTTGGGATCGTTGATCCAGGGAGCGGTGCCGGAGATGCTGGTGCGCGTGCCCCATGGGCTGATGCCGTTGAGACCTTCCACGACGGGAATGTTGGTGGGAGCGATCCAGGGCTTCTCGGTGTAGCTGCCATCGGTGCTCTGGACAATCGAGCGCCAGTCGGTGGTGTTGGTGACCAGCGTCTGGGTGCCGTTGGCGAAGGTGGCGGTGCCGCCAGACAGCGTGTAGCTGCCGATCAGGCCGCCCGGGCCGCCGTAGTTCACCATTTCGATATGCAGGTAGTTTGCCACGCCCGGCGTGAGCACGGCGGTGGAGAAGCCAGCAGTGCGGCCCCAGTCGTTGGTGGAGGCGACGAGGGTGCCGCGCACCGTATCGTCGGTGGAGATGTAGGCGAACAGGCCGTTATCGGCAGTCTGGAAACCGGTCAGCAGAGCGTTGCCAAAGCCGGATGTGGTGGTGCCGAGCACCGCGGTGGCGCCGTTGCTGACCGTCGGCGACGTGCCCAGCGTGACAGAGGGCGCGGGCGCGTTGCTGAGCGTGACAGTCTGGGTTTCGGCGGTGATGGCCCCTGTCACGGTGTCGGTGACGGCATAGTGCAACACGTCGGCGCCCACCATGGCGGCGGTGACGGTCCCGGGGGTGTAGGTGAGGGTGCCGTTGACCAGGCTGACGCTGCTACCGGTGGCGAAATCGGCGTCCGAGGTAAGGGCCACGGCCAAGGTGTGGCCTGCGATCCCTGGCGTGGCGCTGCCGAGCGTCGCGATGCTGGCGTTGTCGGCCTTGGGCGTGGCCGCCAGCGTGACGGAAGGAGCCGGGCCGTTGCCAAGGGTGACGGTCTGGGTCTCGGTGGTGACAGCGCCGGTGACGGTGTCGGTCACGGTATAGCTGATCGTGTCGGGCCCCACCGTGCCTGCGGTGACCAGGCCGGGGGTATAGATCAGGTTGGCGCCGACCAGCGCGATGCTGCTGCCAGCTGCGAAATCGGCATCCGCGGTCAGCCTGACCGACAGCGTGTCCTGGCCGAAGCCTGCGGTGGCGGTCCCGAGCGTTGCATGCGTGACATTGTCGGCCATGGGCGTGGCCGTCAGCACCACGGAGGGCGCGGGGCCGTTGCTCAGCAAAACGGTCTGCGTTTCGGTGGTGACAGCACCCGAGGCGGTGTCCGTCACGGTGTAGTGGATGATGTCGGCACCCGCCTGGGCCGCGGTGACAAGGCCCGGCGTGTAGATGAGGTTTCCGTTGCTGAGCGTGACAGTGCTGCCCGAGGCGAAAACTGAGTCTGACGTGAGCGTGACCGTCAGCGGATCGTTGCCGGCGCCGGCAACCACGGTGCCGAGCACGGCGTGCGTGATGTTCGAGGCGGCAGGCTGTGCACCAAGTGTGACGACAGGATAGGCGAGCGGCACAGTAAAGGTGACGGAGGTGTTGCTGGTCAGGCCCTGGGCGTCCAGCGCCTGGAAGTTGACCACAAAGCTCGACCCGGCTTCGGCCGCGGTTGGCGTGAAGCCCACATGCAGTTCACCCTCGCTTGAATGATACGTGGTGGTCAGCCCGATCGGCGGGTTCAGCGCGGTAATGCTGGTGAGCGCGCCGGCCGGGTCGGTGGCAACAAGCACCACTTCTTGGGTTTGGCCCACGTTGATGGTGGTAGCCGGCGGGACAACGGTAAACACGGGCGGCTTATTGCTGGAGGTGTCGACGATCTGCAGCAGGAAATCCAGCGGGGTTTCGGATTTCAGGGCGCCGGTCACCTTGTCATGGGCCTCGACCATCACGGTCGCCACCCACAGTTGGCCAACGGCCACCGAGGGTTGCACGCTGTTGCGGATGTCCCAGGTGACGGCACCGGTGGCACTGTTAACGACAAGGCCGGCGGGGGCGACCACGGTCGAACTGGAACTGCCCGAGCTGATGAACTGGTTGGCGGTGCCGAGCTTGTAGACGAGCGTGTCGCCATCGGCGTCGATGGCCGGGATCTGGAACGAGGCAATCGAGTTGTCGGCGATCTGGATGATGGGCGGAAGCGAGCTGACCGGGGATTGCGTGCCGCGTCCGACATCGACGATGGTCTGGCCTCTCCAGCCCTGGTCGGCAAAATTCTGGCTGCTCGAAATCCTGGCACTATTCTCCCAGGACGCGGTGTAGTTCACGTCGGCGGCATACGTGTGGGTGACCGGAGCGCCGGAAGAGGTGACGAGCTGGCCCACGAAATAGTCGCTGAGGGTGTTGAGCGAGATTACTTTCAGGTAGATCGCGGTCGAGGAACCGTCGCCAAAGTTGAAGGCAGTGCCCTGGGTTACGATAGCGCCCACCGCCGGCGTGCCGGACCAAGGAAACGAGGCGCGAAACGAGCTCTGCATGTTGAACTGGACGGTGCGGCCGCTGGTGACGTTCCAGTTGAGGTTCGACGCTCGGAAATGCGTCAGCACGTCGTCAAGCCCCGATGTGTCGATAGCGGCGGTGGTCACGGTGCCCACGTCGTAATCCAATGTGGAAACGCCGCCCAAAGCAGCATCGCCGACCAGATGCGTGGAGGCGGCGACCGCGGCACCGGTCAGGCTTGCGATCGACTGCACGAGAGACTGGCCGGCGGGGTTGCTGGCCACGTCGCAGCCGTAAAGCAGGATGTTGGCGCCTGGCGCGAGTGCTGTGGACCAGGACTGAATCTGGCTGGCAAACCGGGGAAGCGAGGTATCGGTGAGGACGCTGCTGCCGATTTCCAGCGTACCGCTTTCGCCGTGCGAGATAACGTGGATGGCGCCAACGCCGGTTTTGCCGGAGAGAGCGGCGGTGATCTGCGCAATACCATCCTGCCCTTGATCGATTATCACGATTTCGGAATCCGCAGGGAGCGTGCCGAGCAGCCTTTCGTAACCGCTCACCGACGCGTCAATGAAGATGATGCCGTGCGAGAGGGAGGCACCGTTAGGATTCCTGGGGGCAGCCGACATATGAAATTTCCCGCCACTTTATGTGGTGGTCCTGTCGGGAGCGTCCGTCCAAGACCATCGAATTCAGCTTGTCATCTTGGATGGCTGAATTTGTCGGGGGGGGCCTCACCCGTTTGGGTGAAGAAAGTCGCCAGACTTCAGAAAAAGCGATGAAATCGGATTATTTCAAAATCGGAACGATGGCCTGTGTCCCCCGCAACAGCACGCCAATCAGCTGGGCCTGCGAGTGGGTGCCGGTTTTGATCATCGCCTGCTTGAGATGCGTGCGGACCGTTTCCGCCGAGATACTTAAGGTTTCCGCGATCAAGGCGGCCTCGTTGCCTGCAAGCAAAGAGGCCGCGACACGGCCTTCGGCTGGCGAAAGTCCGAACAGGCGGCAGATGTCCGCTTGGCCGACGGCCGGCGGGGCTCGTAGATCGATCGCTCGCACGAGAATGACCGAAAGATCGGCTGACAACTGCAGCGACTGGATCGTGAGGATCAGCACGCCGCGCCCTTGGCGGTCGCAAAGCCTGACAAGGCTCGGATTGTCAGAATCGGCACGAAAGGCGGCCTGAATGGCGGTGTTCTCGGCCCGGCGGCTTGTGATGAGATGCTGATTCTTCAGGCGAAGAACCTGTCCACGCAGCAGGTTGTGCCCTGCAGGATTGGCGTGGAGCATATTGATATCGCAGTTAAGAATAAATAATGGATTTGGGGACTGGTCTAACCCTAGGGTCAAGTAACGGAGTATGGTTGAAGACCCAGTTATGCGTTCTGCCAAAAGTGAAAGGGCCAAGCGCAAGTTCCTGAAAGATAACCCACCGCCGTTCCGAACACGGAATGATTCGTTAGCAGGCGGTGCGTAATGGGTCGCATGCATTATGTCGGACGCAAATAGTTTTTTGAGACAGCGCACGGCTCTGGCGCGAGGATGCCCCCAACGGCCGCCGTCGAGGCGGCACACCAACACATCGCGGCGGTCCGTTGGCAGGGGGGCCAGGCCCGTGCATCGTCCGGGCTGCCGTGTTCTGCGTGAGGTCGCTATCCCGGGTTGGCGTGCCAAGGTGCGGCGCGGTATGTTGAGGCGCGCAACGTCTGTCGTGCGCGTGCGACCTGCGATTGGACAAGCCCGATATGACCACCTCGTCAAGTATGACGGATTTCGCTGCCGCCCGCACCATGATGGTGGACAGCCAGGTTCGCCCCAATAAGGTGACCGATTCCCGCGTGATATCAGCCATGCGGTCGCTGCCGCGCGAGGCCTTCCTGCCTGCCGCTCTGCAGGCACGCGCCTATGCCGATGACAACGTGCCGCTGGGGAATGGCCGGGTGCTGCCTGCGCCGATGGTCGTGGCGCGGATGGTCCAGTTCAGCCTAATCGAAGGCGGCCCCAAGATTTTGGTGGTGGGCGCCGGCACCGGCTACGGCGCCGCATTGCTGGCCGCCTGTGGTGAGATCGTCTCGGCAGTCGAGGACGACGTGAACCTGTTGGCCATCGCCAACCCGGCGCTGTCCACTTACGCACCTGGCGTGTCGCTGGTCGAAGGGCCGATCGCCGCGGGTTCTACGGCCGGCGCACCGTATGACTGCATCTTTATCGAAGGCGCGGTGGAACAGCTTCCGCAAGCCCTGGTCGATCAACTGGCGCCGGACGGCGTGGTGGTGATGGTGCGCTGCGATGCCGGCGTGCGAATCGGCCAGGCGGTGCTCGGCCGCAAGGCGTCTGGCGGGATGAGCTTCGTTCCGGTATTCGATTGTGCGCTGCCGCCATTGCCGGCACTGCGGCTCGCGCCTGAATTCGTATTCTGAGCAAGCTTTGGTCGGGCCGCACGCGCCTTTGGCCAAAACAATGGCGAAGCGGCATCGGCTGTGGCACACGATTGAAGCCGCACTGAGATCGACCCTAGATGGGTTTAAATTCGGCGGACCGCGGGGATTGATGAAATGCATGTGAAGCGCCGTCACCTTCAACTGTCCGGCCCCCAGCGTTCTGGACGGGTCCGCGCGGTTTTGCTGGGCTCCATCTTCGGCGCTCTGGTCATGACGCCGGGCCTGGCCATGGCGCAGTCCCGCACGTTGCAGGAAGCGCTGGCCGCGGCCTATTCGAACAATCCGTCGCTGCAGGCCTCCCGGGCGCAGCTTCGGGCGGTGGACGAAAACGTGCCGACAGCGCTGGCGGGGTGGCGGCCCCAAGTGATCGTGAGCGGCACCGCAGGCAGCGCTTTCGGCAATCAGAACTCCAATACGACGGGTCGCGAGATTACCTCCCAGCAGGGCCGCGCCATCGTGACCGGCTCGGCCACCGTCACGCAGCCGATCTATCGCGGCGGCCGTACCACGGCCGCCACCAATCGCGCCGAAAACCAGGTGATGACGCAGCGCGCCAAACTGATTGCAAGCGAGGAGCAACTGTTTTCGGACACGGTGTCGGCCTATGTCAATGTCATCTCCACCACGCAGATCCTGGCGCTGAACGGCAACAACGAGCAGGTGCTGCAACGCCAGCTTCAGGCCACCAACGACCGCTTTCGCGTGGGTGAGATCACCCGAACGGACGTAGCGCAGGCCGAGGCGGCGCTGGCCGGCGCCACCGCCTCGCGCCAGTCCGCCGAAGGCAACCTGCAGACGGCGCGCGCCACCTTCCAGCGTCTCGTGGGCGAACTGCCGGACAAGCTGGTCGAGCCCCAGCCGCTGAAGCTGCCGACCCGCACCTTGGAGGAGGCCAAGGCGCAGGCGTCCGGCAACAATCCCACGGTGATCGCGGCGTTGTTTCAGAACGCGTCCGACAAGGACAATTTCGATCTGCAATACGGCGCGCTGATGCCAACTGTCAGCATCCAGGGCACCGGCTCGTACACCCAGAACTCCGTCCAGAAGAACGTCAGGACCGAAGGCGGCCAGGTGGTCGCCAGCCTCTCGGTGCCGATCTATCAGGGCGGTTCGGAATACGCCGCAATCCGCGCCGCACGGCAGACCGAGCAGCAAAGCCGGCGTCTGGTGGACGATGCAAAGCGCACTGCGGTGCAGCAGGTGATCAGCGCGTGGGAAACCTATCAGGCGGCAAAATCCACCATCGACAGCACGCGTACCCAGATCCGCTCCAACCAGATCGCGCTGGAAGGCACGCAGCGCGAGGCGATCGTCGGCAGCCGCACCACGCTGGACGTGCTGAACGCGGAGCAAATCTTGCTGAACAGTCGCACCACGCTGGTGCAGAATCTCTCAAGCCTGGTGACCGCGTCCTATCAGGTGACTTCGGCGGTCGGGCGCCTGACTGCACGAGATCTTAACCTTCAGGTGCCACTGTATGACGAGACTGCCTATTATCAGGCTGTCCGGAATCGGTGGATTGGCACCGGGGATTACGCCGCCGGGCAACCCGGTCGCTGACTTTCCCGGGAAAAGCGCGTCCCGCAACACCTTGGTTGTTTCTAAGGCGCGTGGATCTGCTCTAGGATGCCTCACAGTTTTGTGATGCGGGCGGCACTTCTTCGGGCGAGAGGGAACAGCGATGAGCGGCGTGAACGGACATGGCTCACCGCAGGCGGGTTTCGGCCCGGCCGGGTTGCAGAACGGGGCCGAGAGCGATCCGTCGATGGAGGATATTCTGGCGTCGATCCGCCGAATTCTCAGTGAGGACGAAACATTGACCGAGAAGCCGGCCGGACAGCCGGACGAGGTTCTGGATCTCGACGAATCGATGCTGGTGACGGCGCCGAAGCACGATGCCGCAAGCCGCGCCGCATCGCCTGCGGCTCCATTCGGGATGAGCAGCGCACAGGCTCCGCCGGAAGCTCCCGCGCCGGCTCCCCTTGTGGCCCAGGCCGCACCACCGATCCCAGCGGAGGCTCCCATGAAGACAGGCAATGGCGATGGTCGCGATGCGGATCGCATCAACGCGGCGGTTGCTGACGGGGCAGGGGCGTCCGCTCTCGGCCCGCTGGTGGCGCGGGAGGCGACCGATGCCGCCTCCGCCTCGATGGGGGCGTTGATGCGCACCTTGGCCGCCGAACGCCAGGTCTCGGTATACCGCGGCGGGCCGACCCTGGAAGATATGGTGCGCGACGAGATGCGACCGATCCTGAAGCAATGGCTCGATTCGAATCTACCGGCACTGGTGGAGCGGGTGGTGCGCGCGGAAATCGAACGGGTGTCCCAGCGCGCCGGCGGCTGATACCCAGCCTCCCGCACAACGCAGGTTGATGCCGGCTTCACTCTGCCCTTAAAGCAGACATGTCTCTGCCGCCTCGCTCCCGGGGCGCGCTTCAACCTGTGACCGATCGGGCGTTCCGCGATGCTGTCCAAAAGCCATTCTCCCGCCGAAACCGAGCGTGCGCTGTATGCGGGCTGGGAGAACACAGGGTCGTTCGCGGCCCATCCTGAACGAAACACCGATCCGTTCACCATCATGATTCCGCCGCCGAACGTCACCGGCAGCCTGCACATGGGGCACGCGCTGACCTTCACAGTGCAGGATATCCTGATCCGCTATCGCCGCATGCAGGGGCGGGACACATTGTGGCAGCCCGGCTCGGACCATGCGGGCATCGCCACCCAGATGGTGGTGGAACGTCTGCTGGCCAGCGAGGGTACGACGCGCCAGGCCACCGGGCGCGATGCGTTCCTGGAGCGCGTCTGGGCATGGAAGGCCTCCTCCGGCGGCGCCATCACCGAGCAGTTGCGCCGCATCGGCGCCTCGCTGGACTGGCCGCGCGAGCGTTTCACCATGGACGAGGGCCTGTCGGTTGCGGTGCGCGAGGTGTTCGTCAAACTGCATCGGCAGGGCCTGATCTACCGCGATCGACGCCTGGTGAACTGGGACCCGAAATTCCAGTCGGCAATCTCCGATCTCGAAGTTGAAAACCGTGAAATCCGTGGCTCGATCTGGCATCTGAAATATACGCTGGCCGATGGCAGCTGCCGCTCCATTACGGTGGCGACCACGCGTCCCGAGACCATGCTGGGCGACACCGCCGTGGCTGTGAATCCCGAAGACGCGCGCTACACCGATCTCATCGGCCAAATGGTCGTCCTGCCGTTGACCGGCCGCTTGATCCCGATCGTAGCCGATTCGTACTCCGATCCGGAAAAGGGCACCGGCGCGGTGAAGATCACCCCCGCGCACGACTTCAACGATTTCGAGGTCGGCCGCCGGCACAGTCTCGACATGCCGTCGATCCTGGACCGCGAAGGCCGCATCACCCTGGTCGAGTTGGATCTTTCGGCCGCCGATGATTTTACCCGCACGCTCGAGGGCATCGACCGGTTCGAAGCCCGCAAGCGCATCGTGGCCGAGCTTGAACGTCTCGAAGTGCTGGTGGCCGTCGAGCCGCACACCAACCAGGTCCCCCACGGCGACCGCTCCGGCGTCCCGATCGAGCCCCTGCTGACGGTGCAGTGGTACTGCAACGCCGGTGAGTTGGCTAAACCCGCCATCGCAGCCGTCGAGCAGGGCCGCACCAAGTTCGTTCCCCAGCAATGGGAGAACACGTTCTTCGCCTGGATGCGCGACATCCAGCCCTGGTGCATCAGCCGCCAGCTCTGGTGGGGCCATCGCATCCCAGCCTGGTACGGCCCGGATGGCGCGGTGTTCGTCGAGACCAACGAGGACAGCGCCCAGGCCGCTGCCGACGCGCATTACGGCGCCCCCACCGCCATCACGCGTGATGACGACGTGCTGGACACCTGGTTCAGCTCCGCACTTTGGCCGTTCTCCACGCTCGGCTGGCCGGAGCAGACGCCGGAGCTCGCAAAATACTACCCCGGCGACGTGCTGGTGACTGGCTTCGACATCATCTTCTTCTGGGTCGCGCGGATGATGATGATGGGCTTGCACTTCATGGACGACGTGCCCTTCCGCACCGTCTACATCCACGGCCTCGTCCGCGACGAAAAAGGCCAGAAGATGAGCAAGTCCAAGGGCAACGTCATCGACCCGCTGGCCCTCATCGACCAGTTCGGCGCCGACGCCCTGCGCTTCGCCATCACCCGCCTCACCGGCCCCGGCCGCGATGTAAAACTGGGCCCGGCAGCCGTCGAGACCAGCCGCAGCTTCGTCACCAAATTGTGGAACGCCGCGCGCTTCTGCGAAATGAACGAGATCCGCCCCGATCCTGAATTTACGGCGGAACAGGCCACCCTGCCGCTCACCCGCTGGATCCTCGCCACCGCGTCGGACGCCATCGCCGAGGCCACGGCCGCGCTGGACGCCTACCGCTTCGACGACTACGCCGCCACCTGCTACCGCTTCACCTGGAACGCCTATTGCGACTGGTTCCTCGAATTCGCCAAGCCCGCTTTGGCCCAGCCCGACACCGCCGAAGCCCGCGAGATCAAGCAAACCGCCGCCCACGTGCTCGGTCTCATCCTGCGCCTGCTCCACCCCTGCACGCCCTACGTCACCGAGGAATTGTGGGACGAGTTCGGCTACGGCCCGGCGAACAGCCTTATCCTGGCGCCCTGGCCCGAAACTTTCCCCGTCCCCGGCGCCGCCGAAGCTCGCGCCGAGCTGGATTGGGTGGTCCGCCTGATCGGTGACGTACGCGGCGTGCGTTCAGAGATGAACGTAGCCCCCTCCAACAAGGCGCCGGTCCTCTTGCGCGACGCTCGCCCAGAAACCCTCGCCCGCGGCCAACGCTGGATCGAGGCAATCTCCCGCATGGCCCGCGCCTCCGAGTTCGGCCCGCTGCTCGGCGACATGCCACGCGGCGCCGCGCAACTCGTGCTCGATGAGGCCACGATTGTGATTCCCCTTGGCGGCCTGATCGACTTCGACACCGAACGCGCCCGTCTGTCGAAGGAACGCGCCCGCATCGAGAAGGACGCCGAGATCACGCGGAAAAAACTCGACAACGCCGACTTCATCGCCCGCGCCAAGCCCGAGGTGGTCGTTGAAAATCGTGAGCGTCTCGAGACCGCGCGCAATGAACTGGCTCGCCTGGATGCCGCC
Source organism: Rhodospirillales bacterium (assembly GCA_043732745.1). Taxonomy (GTDB): domain Bacteria; phylum Pseudomonadota; class Alphaproteobacteria; order Acetobacterales; family Acetobacteraceae; genus CAIQQQ01. Next base: position 1,903 of record JAYTHH010000256.1, on the reverse strand, counting down.
CTGGCGCGGATCGCCTGAAACCCACCCTCATTGCACCACGCACTCTGCGGGCATATCGTCCCCGCGCTATCGCCGAGGAACGCCAAATGACCAAGACCTGGGACAAGTCCCGCCTCCCGTCCCGCCACGTCACCGTCGGGCCGGATCGCGCGCCGCATCGCAGCTACTATTACGCGATGGGGCTGACGGAGGAGGAGATTAACCAGCCCTTCGTGGGCGTTGCTACCTGCTGGAACGAGGCCGCGCCCTGCAACATCGCGCTCAGCCGCCAGGCGCAGTCGGTCAAGAAGGGCGTGATCGAGGCCTCCGGCACCCCGCGTGAGTTCACCACCATCACCGTCACCGACGGCATCGCCATGGGCCACCAGGGCATGAAATCGTCGCTGGTCTCGCGTGAGGTCATCGCCGACTCGGTTGAGCTGACGGTTCGCGGCCATGGTTACGACGCGCTGGTCGGCTTGGCTGGCTGCGACAAGTCGCTGCCCGGCATGATGATGGCCATGTTGCGCCTCAACGTGCCCAGCGTGTTCATGTATGGCGGCTCCATCCTGCCGGGCCGCTACAAGGGCCGCGATGTCACGGTGGTGGATGTGTTCGAGGCCGTCGGCCAGCATGGTGCCGGCAACATGACGGACGAGGAGCTGCACGAGCTCGAATGCGTTGCCTGCCCCTCCGCCGGCGCATGCGGCGGCCAGTTCACCGCCAATACGATGGCAACAGTGTCCGAGGCGATTGGCCTCGCTTTGCCGGGCTCGGCCGGCGCACCGGCGCCGTATGAGGATCGCGACCGCTGGGCCGTGGAGTCTGGCAAGGCGGTGATGAATCTCGTCGAAAAGAACATCCGCCCGCGTGACATCGTAACCCTGAAGGCTCTGCAGAACGCCGCAGTCATCGTCGGTGCCACCGGCGGTTCGACCAACGCAGCGCTGCATCTGCCGGCGATGGCCAATGAATGCGGTATCGTGTTCACCATGGACGACGTGCTGGCAATCATGAGGGCAACACCCTACATCGCCGATCTCAAGCCCGGCGGCAAATACGTGGCGCTCGATGTCCACAACATCGGCGGCATCCCCGTCATCATCAAGGCGTTGCTCGATGCCGGCCTGCTGCACGGCGACTGCATGACCGTCACCGGCAAGACGCTGGCTGAAAACCACGAGCATGTGGTGTTCCCGCTGGATCAGGACGTGGTCTTCCCAGTCAGCAAGGCGATTTCCAAGACCGGCGGTGTCGTGGGTCTGAAGGGCAATATCGCGCCCGATGGCGGCGTGGTGAAGATTGCCGGCATGAAGAACCTGCGCTTCGAGGGCACTGCGTTGTGCTTCGACAGCGAGGAAGAGGCGTTCAAGGCGGTGGCCGATCGTGCCTACAAGTCCGGCGACGTGATCATTATCCGCTATGAGGGCCCGAAGGGCGGCCCCGGCATGCGCGAAATGCTCTCTACCACGTCAGCAATCTACGGCCAGGGCATGGGCGAGGAAGTGGCCATGATCACCGATGGCCGCTTCTCCGGCGCCACCCGCGGCTTCTGTGTGGGTCATGTGGGCCCCGAAGCCGCCGTCGGCGGCCCAATCGCGCTGTTGCGCAACGGCGACAAGATCGTGCTGGATGCCGAGAAAGGCACGATGGACGTGTTGCTGTCCGACGAGGAACTGGCGGTGCGTCGTGCCGCTTGGACTCCTCGGAAAACCGACTACAATTCAGGGGCCATCTGGCGCTTCGCCCAGAATGTCGGCCCCGCGCATCTCGGCGCGCTGACCCACCCGGGCGCGGCTGCCGAGACGCATTGCTACGCGGATCTCTAGAGTATCCGTCTTGGTCAAGCTCTGCTTGGGGTCCAATTTCGCTGGTCCCTGAGCAGCGCGTTTGCGAGCACGATGAGCTTTCGCATGACCGCGAC
>JAYTHH010000255.1:0-4349 GCA_043732745.1 Rhodospirillales bacterium | reverse complement strand
CCGTCAAGGTGTGATAATCAGTTCAGCCTCGTTCTGCGACAGATACCAGTCGGCGGCCAACGCAATTACCTCGTCTCCAGCTGGCTGGCGCAGATAGGTCGATAGATCGCGCATCATCTGCTCGATGGGGTTGGACTGCTGCATGCAGGCCAACCCCAGGCTGCGCTGCACCAGGGGGATCACCTCCAGGCAGCATTGCTCGATGGCCAGCCGCGCCAGATTGACGCAGGCGATGGTGGGACCTGGCTCGGCCCAGTCGGCCTCAGCCATGCCAGCGGCGTGCGCAATCCACAGCAAGGCAGTCTCGCGCACCATCAGCATCTGGCCCAGCCTGGCGCGCTGGTGCGGATCATTCGCCCGACCGCGCGCGGCCAACTGGTCCATCGCCTCGCGCACCAGCGCCTCCAGCCCGCCCACCGTGACGGCGCTGGTGCGCCACGCGCCGGTGGAGAAATCCGGCTCCGCCATGTAGCCGCCAGGCCCGGCAAAGATCGACGCAAGTGGCACTTCACCGCCGATGGGGACCGGCGCCGTCATCGCAGCGCGCATGCCCATCAGCGCCGCGTGCCGCTCGCCCACCACGGCGATATCGGCTGTCGGGACATAGGCAAGATGCTCCAGCGCCAGGGCGTCCTTGACCATGATGACGGCCCGCCCGACGATCCCCACGCCGCTGCACACGTCGAGCGTGCCGCACAGCGCCACCTGCCCGGGCGCGGCCGGCCCCAGGCGCACAGGATCGCCGAACGACGTCACCCAAAGTCCGATCGGCCGCCCACTGCGCACATCCGACGCCACGCCGCGGAACAGCGTCGCACCACCCAGCCGATGCAGCAGGCGGATGGCGTTTACATGACCTTCGAACACCCGCCCCAGCGCCAGGCTGGTCTGCCCGAGCAGACGTAACGCATTTTATATCGCGGCCGCCGCATGCGGTTCGGTGCCCCAGCCTAGCCCGCCATGCGCCACCGGCCACGGCGCCGCCAACAGGCCGATGCCGGCGAGATGCTCGATATTTTCGATAACAAAACGTTCCTCCACAGCGCCGGCAGGCGCAGTGCGACAGGCGTCGCGAAATCGCGCTAGCGCTGCCAGCAGCGCCGCCCTGCCCAGCCTGGGCGGCGCTGCGTCCACCATATCGTCGGCCACAATCATTGCCTGTCCCCGCATGCCCAGGAGGGGCGATTGCACTGGAAAATGCTCCATGCAAGCTTGCGTTCCAGAACTGCGTTGGGCAAGGCTGCTCCGGCCGGATGACTTTTCCCACTGTTGGCCACCGCCATAATTGTCATCAGACGAACACAAGAAATTGTATGCAACCGCAGGCCGTCAACAATCGTTGTCGCCCCCGCGCGAGAACGTGATATTGATCGCGTTGAGCAGCGGATGCAGACGTGATATTTTCACGGGTTGCGTAACGTAATAACTTTAGGTTGTTTGGGGCGAAAGGGTCATGAAGTGGATGTGTCGCTCTCGGCTCAAAGGAGTTTGGCATTTTCCATTGCTCGAACAAGTCACCGGCGGCCAGCCTTGCATGAGCGGCAGGCATGAGTGATACGCAACGACTGCTGCGGGACCCGGCGGAGAGTGTAAAGCTCGCGCTGGAAAGCGGTGCGATCATCGGCACCTGGGAATGGGAAATGGAATCCGGCCGCTTTGCCGGAGACGAAGGTTGCGCTCGCATCTTCCAACTGGATTTCGAGGCCGAGGGCGGGTCTTGGCCGATGAGCGAGGTACAGACACAGGTACATCCCACCGATTGGCCCGCCATCGAGGCCATGAGCCAGCGTGTGCTGGGCCAGGGCGGAATCACCCATGTGGAATTCCGTGTCCGCCAGCAGGAGGGCACGTATCGCTGGGTGCAATGCAGTGGTGGGCGCGAGTTCAGCGCCCTTGGCAACCCGCAGCGCTTCGCCGGCGTGCTTCTGGACATCGATAGTCGCAAGCGCACCGAGGAGCGTCTGCGGCAGAGCGAGGCCGCCGCACGCGAGGCCAGAGATTTGCTTCAGGCGGTGATCGAGGCGGTGCCGGCGCTCATTTACGTCAAGGACCGTGACGGCCGTCTGCAGACCGCCAACGGCGCGGTTCTGGCGCTGATCGGCAAGTCCTGGGACGAGGCCCGCAATCGCACCGACGTCGAATTGCTGTCCAACGCCGAGGAGGCCGCCCTCATCATGGCGACCGATAGAAGGTTGATGGGCACCGGCGCCAGCGAGGAACTGGAGGAGATCGTCGGCCAGGATGGCGGCGGGCCCCGAATTTGGCTGTCGCACAAGCGCGCCTTCCGCAACCAGGACGGCGACGTGGTGGGGCTGGTTGGCACCTCCGTCGAAATCACTGAACGCAAGCGCGCCGAGGTGGCACTGGCGGCCAGCGAGGCGCTTCTACGCCGCGTGCTCGACAACCTGTTCGCCTTCGTTGGTATCCTGGAGTTGGACGGCACGCTGGTGGAGGCCAATCGCGCCCCGGTGGACGGCGCCGGCCTGGTGCTGGCCGACGTGCTCGGTCGCAAGCTGTGGGAAGGCCACTGGTTCAGCCACGATCCGGCGGCACGCGAACGGATCTGCGATTCGGCGGAACGTGCCCGTGGCGGCGAAACCTCGCGCTTCGACATCGAGGTACGCTGGCGCGGCGACAGCCGGATCACCGTCGACTTCCAGATCGCGCCGCTGCGGGATGCCGCGGGCGAGGTGGTTCAGCTGGTGGCATCAGGCGTAGACGTGACCGCCCGCAAGGATGCCGAAGCGCAGCGCCAGCTGCTGATTCTCGAACTTAAGCATCGCGTGCAAAACCTGTTCACCATTACGTCGGGCATGGTGACGATGACCGCGAAATTGGCCGCCAGCACCGCCGAGATGGCCAATTCCCTCACCGGGCGGCTGCAGGCCCTGGCGCGCGCCCACGCGCTGATCAATCCGGCCATTACCGGTGAAGCCGAGAGCATGGAGGCTGGGCTGGATTCGCTGATCAATGCCATCGTGGCACCGCATGTTCTGCCCGGCAGCGACCAACTGCGCATGATCGGGCGGCGCGTGCAGCTCCAGGGCGACGCCGCCACCGGCATGGCGCTGATCTTTCACGAGCTCGTCACCAATTCCGCCAAATACGGCGCCCTGTCGGTCCCGGAAGGACGGCTGCACATCGAGTGGGCTGATGCAGACGACGAGCTGGCGATTAGCTGGTCCGAGCAGGCCGGCCCTGCGATCACCCGCGCCCCTCAACGCAACGGCTTCGGCAGCCGGCTGATCCGCTCCACCGTGCGTGCCCAGTTCGACGGCGATATCACGTATAACTGGGCGCCGGACGGCGTTGCGGTCATGCTTCGCGCCAAACGCGCACGCATCGAGGCCGCCGAGCTGACGCGCTCGCTTGCTTCGCCCCGCGCTTGACGATAAGCAACTAACTTTCGCGCAAGGGAGAGCAGCCGCAATGCGCGCTTTGGTGATTGAAGATGAGGCCGCTATCCTCATGCTCGTCGTGGACTATCTTGTGGAAGCCGGTATCGAGGTGCTCGACACCGCCTCACGGATCGACGACGCGATGCAGAAGGCCGCCACGCTGGAGTTCGACGTGGCAATCCTGGACGTAAATCTCATGGGGCATCACAGCTATCCTGTGGCCGCCCTGCTGAAAGCCCGCAACATCCCGTTCGTGTTCGCCACCGGCTATGGACGGGCGGGCCTGCCCCCGGAACTGGAAGATCTAGCTTTGCTCAGCAAACCGTTCACCCAGGAACAATTCAACGCTGCCCTCCATGAAGTGACCGTAGGTCGGGCATCGCCCGACGTCCTCGCGTAACCGGATAGATCCCGGCGGAAAACTCCGCGAAAATATGAGGCGACGCCCGACCCACGCGTCACACCAGTGGCTGACGCGACCCCACGCCTGGAACCCAGGCTGAGCCAAAGCCGATATCGTTCTCGGTCGGGCGGCCATAATGGTCGTTCACTCGGCCGCCCCAGGTATCCTCGCCCCATAATGCGGTATCTGACGTCTCGTAGGACGGCGCGCCCTCCAGCTTGCTGCGATCGATATCGACCACGTAGCCGCCCAGTTCGCTGTCGTAGCGCAGCACGTTCCATGGGAGTGGGTGGTAGTGCTCACCAATGCCGAACAGGCCGCCGAAATTCATCACCGCATAGCGTGTGGCGCCGGAGGATTTGTCGATCATCACGTCATAGATGCTGCCAAGCTTCTCGCCGTCCCTGTCATAGACGCTGGTGCCCGTCACCTTGCTCGCGGCGATCAGGTTGCCGCTGGTGTCCGACGGTTGGACGGTTGTATCTGACATCGAGAGTCTCCTTCCTTTCTGTGCCCACCCACTATTGTTCCAATGTGGGCATCGAGAT
>JAYTHH010000254.1:0-13557 GCA_043732745.1 Rhodospirillales bacterium | reverse complement strand
AACCTAATCATCCGATCGGACAACGATGCTTGATAAAACATAGACCTAGAGATTTTCACCGATCCCTATCGATCGGAAAAAGCTCTAGTGCGTCAGGCGCGCCAGTTTGACGCGCGTGGTCTGGAGCGCCACCCGCTCGGCGGCGATATGGTCGAAATAAGCATCGATAAAGGCAGCACGCTCCGGCGTGTCGAAGGAAGCCGCCAATATGGCGCGCTTTGAAAGGATGGTGTCATACACATTTACAAAGTCATCCAGATTGGTGCGCAGGTCAGTCTGACGAGGGTCGCGGAAGGTTGCATCGAAACGCCGCTGGTATCGGCCGGTGATGGGATCGTCATAGAAGATCAGCCGCAGATCGGTGTCGTACATCGCATTGTCGGCAACCACTCGCGCCGCCTCCGCCAGACCACCCGGACGGGTCGCTATCCAGTTTTGAATGAGCAGGGCATTGCGTAGTTCCCTGTCGTTCCACAGCATTTCGGGATCGTCGACGGGGAGATCGGTGACCCTGTCCATAAGATTGACGAATTCGTTCTTCGGCACCGGGAAGTCGAATGCGGCCACCAAAAGCGACCGATCGGTCGGCCAGTGGCGCCACAGGCCCACTGTGGCCAGCGCGTTATGCGTCAGATGCGCACAGTTATCCCGCAACACATCCCATTCGAACGCCTTCAGGCCCTGGCGATAGGGCAGGTTGACCGAGTTCAAATAGGCCACCACGCCGCCCATCCGCGCCCGATCGATCGGCACTCGGGCGCAGTAGCGGTCCCGTCCGATGCCGATGGCATAGTCGGTGGCAACAGACAGTTCGTAGCGGTAGTCGCGGTCGGACATGCCGGCCGGCTTGCCTGCCATCGCGTCGGTGTGGAATTTGATGCCATCGAGCGCGCCCTCAGCCTTGGCGCGCGCCTGGGTGCGGGCGTAGCTCGCCAAGGTCACCGCCTCCGATGGCGCCAGGTCGCCGTGGAAGAAAAATTCGCGGCCGGAAATCGCCGACCAGTTGGCGTTGCTGTAATGCGCGTTGACACTGATGCCGACGCCCTGCCCTGAGGGATCGCCTGGGCACAGCGCGATTTCAGGGTAGTCGGACCCGGCCTTGCAGACGCCGTTAAGATACAGCACCGAATGCCCGCCGGGACCGCCGCCTTCGATATCGACCTGCGAACCCGGCTTTTTGCGGATCTCCGATACCGCGCAAAACTCTACGTAATAGGGATACAGCGCGGCATAGATGGTCTCGGCCGCGGGCTCCGGCGTGCGGGCCAGATTCTGTGGATAGCGCGCGTTGATGCAACCACCGACCAGGAATGCCGCTATCAAGGCCAGCATTGCGCGCATCAATCCCAAACTCCCTTGTTTGTCGGCTGAAATGGGTGCGACCGGACGATTTGCGACCACAGCGCCCGCCAGCATGTCCAGTCATGTCCGCCGTCCATCCATAGCACGCGTGGCGGCGGCAGCAGCTTGGCAAGCAGGGAGCTGGCATCGGCGTAGCGGTCATCCCGGCCGCATCCCAGATGCAGATTCTGCGGCAGATGCCGCGCAACACCGGCCAGCAGGCGCCGCTCGATGTCGCCGGCGCGGATGTCGCCTTGCTGCCAGGCGCGAAGCCCGCCGGCGGCCACCGCCTCGGCGATCAGCCCGCGCGTACCCAGAAACGGCGACAGCAGCACCATGCCCGCAACAGTGCCGGGATGCGCCTGCTCATGCATCAGCGCGCCCATCGCACCCAGCGAGATGCCGAGCATGAAAATCCGCCTTCCCGCCGAGGGCGCGACGAATGCGTGGTGCAGCCATTGCCCCACGTCACCGTCGAAGTAGCGCTCCGGGCATTGCGGCACCTCGACCGCCTCGATGTCAGATGGCAGCGCGTCGATCATGCCGTGTGCGGCGTAGTCGCCCGGCTGGAAATACGCGCCGGGCAGCATCAGCAGCAGATCGCGCCGGCTCATGCTTCGCGCGGCCCGATCACGGCCGAAAACAACAGGCTCAGGCACGCGCCGATCGCCACGGTGGCGCCGATGCCGCCCAGCACCGGGACCTGGGAAAAGCCGAGCACGCCGAAGCCGATGACCGTGCACAGATCGGCCAGCAGCAGCGAGGCCACCACCCGCGCCCCGTCCGGCGTGGGCGCGCGCGCGGCGCGTTCGAAGAACAGCGCGTAGTTGGACCCCACGGCCACCACCAACAGCAGGCCGAACAGGTTGAAGATCGACAGGCGCTCCGCCCACAGCAGATCGATGGCGGCGGTGCACAGCACGGCGGCGGCAAGCGGCGCCAGCACCACCAGAATGCGCCGTGGCGAGCGTAATGCCACGCCAAGCAGCAGCACGATGGCGAAGCTACCGGCCAGCGACAACGTGACGGCCTCGGCGCGGTAGCTGCCGAGCAGCGCATTCGACTCGCGCGCGAGATCGACGAATATCAGCCCAGGCACAGCGAGCGACGCGATCTTTGCCTCCACCGCCGCCGCATCGCGCACTCCGCGCAGCGGCAGCAGCGCCACGAAGCGGGGGCCATGCTGGAGCAGCAGCGTGTCTACCTGCAGCGCCAGGCTGGTGCCGTCCAGATCGGCGCGGCTCAGCAAGGCCGCCTGCCTCGCCACCGCGACATCGGCCAGGAACGGGGCAAAGCTTTCGGCCCGGAACGGCGTGCCGAGAACGGCCTCAGCGAGATTGGCCGACAGCGTGGCGGCATCGGGCAGCGCGGCACGCCGGCTTTGCTGCGCGGCCTGGCTGGGCAGGAACCGCGCCGGCGAATCGATGCCGCCGATGAGGCCGGACGCCACGACCGGCTGCAACAGCGCGCCCACGCGCTCGCTCGCGACAAGTGCGCCCTCGCGGCTATCGGCCTCCAGCACCAGCAGATCCCGGACATCCGGCGCGCCAACCTCGGCGCGCAGCCTGGCGTCGACGGCGAGGCCGCCCTTCGGTATCGGGCTCATGCTCGAAAGCTGATCCTCCCAGAACGGCCCGCGATGCAGCGCCAGCGACAGGCTTGCCAGGAGTGCAAGGCCCAGCACCGCCCAGCGCAGCGCGGCACCATGGCGCATCAGCACCAGGACCGGCCGCGCGAACCCCACGCCGCCGATCGCAGAAAAACCGCGATTGAGCAACTCCGGCAGCACGAAGCGCGTCACCGCCAACGCCACGATCAGGCCTGCGATGGTGAACAGCCCCAGTTGCGCAAAACCGGAGAAGCCGGACAACAGCATGGCGCTAAAACCAACCACCGAAGTCAGCATGCCCAGGCGCAGGATGGACCACACCCGCGGCAAGGTGGCACGCGGGCTTTCACCGGGCCTCGTCTGGGTGAACAGATAGATCGCGTAATCCACCGCCTCGCCGATCAGCGTGACGCCGAAGCCCAGCGTGATGCCATGCACGAACCTGAAGGCGAGGCTGACTGCGGCCACGCCCGCCAGGGCCCCGCTGGCCACCGGCAACAGCGCCAAGCCAAGCACGCGCACCGAGCGATAGGCCAACAGCAGCACCAATGCCACCAGCACGGTTGCGATGGTGGAGAACAGCTCGGCGTCGCCCCTGATCCGATCGCGTGACTGCACGGCGAAGACCGGCGGGCCGGTGGCCACTAGCCTTGCATTCGCAGCATCCGGCAGCGCGGCAAAGGCGGACCGGATCGTGCCCAACGCCTGTTCCTGCGCGTCAATGTCAAAACCGGCAGCCCGGGTGGACACCATCAGCAGCGCTGCACTTCCATCCTGCGTCACCCAGACGCCGTCGCGCGTGGCGGCGCGGGACTGGCCGGCCAAGGCCTGGATCAGCCCCAGCGCCTCGCCGGTCGGGTCGGATGGCAGAGTGCGCTTGATGAGCAGGCCAAGATCGGAGCCGACCAGGCGCAGATCCTCGCCCAGCGCGCGATGCAGGCCCTCGGCAGTGAAACGCTTCGGTTCGACCGCCGGGCTCAGCAGATAGCGGTGGCCCCAGACCAGATCGCGTTCGCGGCCCAAGGCGCTCTGATCACCATTGGCCACCAACGCGAATTTCGGATCGCCACGCAGTTTTTCGGCCAAAGTGCGGCTCAGTCGCGTCGCTGCTTCCCCCTCGATCGACACGAGAACAAGCCGGGACACCACGCCCTCGCGCAATTGGTCCACCAAGATCTGCTGGGCCGGGCGGGGCGCGCGCGGCAGGAAGGCCTGCATGTCGGTGGTGAAGCTGGTATGCGCGATGATGCCGCCACACGCCGCAATGCCCAGCAGCCAAACCGTAAGAACCCAGCGCGACCTGGTCACGGACAATCCGGCGTGATGATCATCTCGGTGCTGTCGCCATCGGTCTCGATGGTATCGATCCGCGACAGCACGCCACCGCTGCCGGCGATGCGGATTTCACGGACGAGCTTCTGCATGCGTGCATCGCGCGGGCGCAACCTGAGCATCCAGGCGCCGGCTGTGCCTTCCAGGCCAACGTCGTAGTATCGCCGCAACGTCGGGAGATCACCGGCCATGGTGGCACGCAGCCCCTCCACCAGTGCGCCGATCTCGGGATAGTCGGCGAGACCGATCGTCTGCGTCGCCTCGCCTTCTCGCTCGATCGTCACGCGGCCACCGACCAGGGACAGGCGCGCGGGTAGCGGCTGCAGGGTCTGCTTTTCCAGCCTGTCCGGTGCGGTGTAGCGGAGCACGCCGGAAGATTGCAGCGGGGCCGCCACCATCTTCAAGACGCGACGTTCGACGAAGGTCGCTGCACCGGCACGGGTTTCGGCCAGCCGTGCCATCAGCGCCGGTATCGACCAGTCCGCGCTGGCGGTGTCGCGCTCGGCCCGAACCGGTGACGCTGCCAATGCCAGGACCAGCGCGGCAGCCAGCAGCCTACGCCCAGAAATCATAGAAATTGAACCAGTTATATGGGGCCTCCCGGCAATGGCGTTCGAGCAGTGCCACGTAGCGCCGCATGGTGGCTGCAACGTCGCTGGGGTCGCCGAGATCCTCGAACACCACGTCGTAGCGCCGGCCGCCACGATACAGGCCCAACATGAACACGACAGGATAGCCGAGCAGTGCCGCCATCCGGAACGGTCCTTCCGGGAACCAGGCCGGGGCGCCCAGGAAATCGATCTGCACCCGGCGCTCGTCGCTGATGCTGCGGTCGGGCAGCACGCCCACGAGATGGCCGTCCGCCAGCCGATCGCGCACCGCCAGCATCGCCTGCGGACGCCCCAGCGAGATGATTTCCAACGTCAAGGCCGGATTGATGGCGCCCAGCACGGAGCTGGTCTTTTTTGCGTTGTCCTCATACATCACAAGGCTGATTGGCGCACAGGCGGTGGCGTGACCGACAGCGCGCGTGACCTCGAAACTGCCGAGATGCGCGCCGAACAGCAGAAGCCCCTGCCCTCTCCCAGGCAGGCCTTTCAAGGGCAGCCCTTTCCCACGTAGCCGGTCGATCAGGGGGGCGCCCAGCAGCCGCACGTCGAACCGGGCCTGCTGGCCGTTCAGCAGGTAGATGCGGTCCAGCAGGCACTGGGCGAAGCAATGGCAGTGGCGCCAGCCATCGGCGAAGCGGGCAGAACGGCCGAGGGCCCGGGGCAGGTAGTCGCGCGACGCGCGCTGCCAGTGCGACGAGACGAGCATGAAATACACGCAGGTGGGATACAGCAGCACCCGCATCACGGAGCGGCCGAGATGCAACGCCAGCCACACCACAACGCGGATCGCCCAGACCGAGCCGCGCTCGCGCTGTTGGGTCCACTTCGCCCGATCCTGCATGGCGGCGCTCATGACGCAGCCAACCGGATCGCACCCGTCACCAGCTTCTGGGCCGTACCGTCCAGCAGGCAGGTGAAGCGGATCGTTTCGGGCGTGGTGGCACTCCACTCGATCGCCACGCTATCGCCCGGGCGCACCGGATGCAGGAATTTTACGGCCGTCATGCCACGGCATCGCATTCCGCCCACCGCCACCACGACCTCGCGCAGCAGGCACGCGCCGGGAATGATCGGATTGCCGGGAAAATGTCCCTCCGAGGTCGGATGATCGGGGGCAAAGACATGCACCACCCGGTGCATCGGCGGCGTTTGCATCAGCTCTCCTGGCCTTCGCCCAACAACTGCCGAAGTGCTGCCTGCGGGAGCTTGCCGAGCGGATTTCGCGGCAAGGCGTCCACCAGGTGCAGCCGTCGCGGCAGGAAAGCCGGGTCGATGCGCAGGCGCAGTTGGCGGAGCAGGTGGGCCTGGGTGCGACCGGGCGCCACCGCATAGGCTTCGAGGTATTGCCGCCCGAGCCTTGACTCACCAGCGGTGACGAACACGGCGTCGACCACGCCATCAACGGCGCAAAGATGCGCGGCCAAGGCGGCCAGCGAGCTGCGCTTGCCCGCGATGTTCACCAGATCGGTGCTACGGCCGAGCAGCCGGAAATGCCTGCTGTCGCGCAACTCGATGATATCGCCGAGCCGTGTTTCGCAGTCTTGGCTGACGGCCCCACGGCTTATCGCCCAGGTTGAAGCGCCGTCCTGGCGCATGAGAAAACCGTCGAGGCAGCGCCATTCGCCGCCATGCAGGGTGCGTCGGCTGGCGAGCTGGCCGATTTCGGAGCAGCCGTAGATCTCATGGAGCGGGGCCGCGAAGCCCTCCTCGGCCGCACAGGCCAGCGCTTGGTCGAGCGGAGCGGTGGCCGACAGCAGCAGATCGACCGGCGGCAGCGTCTGGCGGTTGCCCAGCAGCAGCTTCAGATGCACCGGCGTGGTCACCAGCACGCGCGGCGGCGGCACCTGCGCCAGCAGACAGATGATGTCGTGCGGATAGAACGGCCGCTCCGCCTGCAGCACAAGCCCATGCTGAAGCGCCAGCATGATCAGCGATTCCAGCCCGTAGCTGTGCTGATGCGGCACCGTGCCGACCAGGCTGGCGCCCGGCGGTGCCCCGATCTCGCGCCCCGCCGATATGGCGCTGGACACCAGCAAGCCCCAACTTCGCACATGCGGCTGCGGCTGTCCGGTCGACCCGGAGGTGAACAGGATGGCCGCCGGCTGATCGGCGGCAAACCGCGGCGAGACCCGCTTTGTGCCGTCCTGAGGCGCAAGCGCGGGGTAGTCGAGACAGGCCAGGCCGTCAGGCGGGGCTGTGTCGGTGAGGCAAAGCGCGCCGGAATAGTCCGCCAGCACCGCGTGCAGTAACGCTTGGATGTCCGACGGCGGCAGCAGCGTGACGCATCCACGGCATAAGGCGGCGGCGAAGCCCACGGCGAAGCGGTAGCGATCCTGGCAGAGATTGGCGATCGGCCGCCCGGCCGGCAGGATTTCGGCGAGGCAGGAAACGTCATGCAGGAACCGGCCGACGGACAGGGTTTCGCCGCCGCGTCGCGCGAATGGGCGGTCGGACTCGTCTTGGCGGAGCAACGCCATTTCCGAACCGGTCATGGCTCCTGCTGGCCCAGCGGCGCGCGGAACTGGGCTGCCATGTGACGCATCCGGGCCAGCGTGCCGGCCTGTCCCTGCGGCATGTGGATGCCGTGCCGGACATGTCGATAGGTCAGCTCAGCGACGAACATCAGCACCACCATCGGCACCGTCAGCAGGTTCAGGAACACCTGCCACCACAACAGCGGCGCCGTCAGAAACAGCAGCAGCGATATACCCAGTTGGGCCACGAAGAACACGCACCAGGCAATCGTGACCCGCCTGGTATAGGCCAGCAGCACATCGTTCAGCCGCCCGCGCGCGCGGGCGGCGACGCGGGTGATGACCGGTATGCGGCCGGGCGCCAACGACGCAGCGAAAACGACCAGCAGCCCCAGATAGATCAGCAGATGCGGGATTGCCGAGGCCGCCACCAGCCCGTCGATGCTGCGCCGCCAGATGACGATGGTGACCGCTCCTGCCGCGAATGCCATTAGGCAGGACGCCCACCGCACGGCAACGCTGCGCCATCCGAGCAGGCCAGCCGCCTGCCTGGCCAGCACCCATCCCAAGGCGGCGGCCTGGGCTGCTACCAACATCCCTGCTGCGGCCACGCCGCGCTGGGTGGTCAGCGACAGATGCGCCAGCAGGGGCGCCGCCAGCGTGCAGAGCATGGCGACGACAACCAGGACCTGCCGGCCGCGCCTGGGCATCACCCGAGTCGGCTCTGGATCTCGCTGGAGAGCCTGCGCAACGACTGGAAGATCGCCGTGTTGTTTTCGTCATCAGCGCGCAGTTTCACGCCATAGGTTTGCGACACCGCCAGCGCCACTTCGAGGATATCGATGGAATCCAGCCCCAACCCCTCGCCGAACAGCGGCGCGGCCGGGTCGATATCGGCAGAAGATGTCTCCAGATTGAGGGTCTTGACGATCAGGAAGGCCAGCTCTGCCTCGTCCTGTGTCTGCTCGGTGGCGCGCATCACGCGGCCACCTCGTCTGTCTCACGCGACTTCATGTAACCAGCCACCGTTCCGCTGCTTTGCCAAGTGTCCAAGCTGCCAGAGCAGGCCGCTCCACCGCAAGAGGTGCACGCACGATAGATCAGGCGAGGAATGAGATCAGGGGCAAAACGATCCCCGGCAGAAGACGTTCCCGCTGCGCGTAACCCTTCGGACTCACGCGGCCTGCGTTGCAGCCCGACGTCGTCAGAACGTGAGGCTGTGCTTGGCCATCAGGGACGCCACCGTCTCGCCGGCCATGCCGTGCAGATCGGCCACCTGGATCGCGCTGCCGCCGGTGGGCGTGACAAACACCTTCAGATCGCCAGCGATGCCGTTCTGCACCGAGACGCTGCCGGTGCTGATGACCGGATGCAGGTCGAGCACATCGCCGAACAGTGTCGCGAAATCCAGCACCTCGACGCCGCCGGAAGTGCCGGTGGACAGCACCTGATAGGTGTTGAAATACCCGCCCGCCACGATCGTGTGGCCACCGCCAGCCTCGATCAGGTTGGTCCATCCGTTCAGATGCACTGTGGCGGTGCCCTGATGGGTGATGATCGTGTTGGTGTTGCCGGAGGCGGTGATGTCGTTGCTACCATTGCCGGTAGCGACGTTGCTGCCGCCGGCACCCGCCGTGATGACGCTGTTGCCGTCGCCAGTGGTGATCACGTTGGAGTAGCCGGCAGCCGTGATGGTCTGGTTGCCGGATGCGGTATGCATGGTGGCGTTGCCCAGGGTGCCGGTCACGATGTTGTTGCCGGTGCCAGTGAAATTTTCCTGCGCATCCACGCCCAGTTTAATCACATCGTTGTAGCCATTCGCCGATACGACATTGTTGCCACTGCCGAGCATGAGGTTCAGCCCACCATTGTCGCCGTCGATCTGATGATCGCCGTCGTCGCCGGTGACGGTATTGGTGTAGCCCGCCAGGTGAACGATTTTGGTCGCCGCGGCGAGCGTGAGTGTCACGCCCCAGGTGGTTTCGGTGATGACCGTGGGCGCATCGGGCGGAGGAGGCGGCGCCGGTGGGGCCGGCGGTATGATGCTGCTGCCTGAAAGGACGATCCTGGTGCCGCCGGCCCCATCGGACACGGCCTTCAGTGTCTTGCCGAACGGCGCGCCGACGGTTGCGATCAACTCGCCATCGGGCTTGGTGACGACCATCTGGCCCTGGGCGAACTTGATGACGTATCCGGCGCCCTGTGCCAGATCGATGCTGTCGTCGACCCCGAAATTCGTGCCTATGTTCATGGTGGCATAGCCGACCAGGCCGCTGATGGTGGTGGTGCCGCCGCCGATGTCGAATACATCGTTGAAGCCGTGCGCGGTGAGCTTCGCGGTGCCGCCCAGGATCGTCACATGCGCTGATCCGAAGCCGATATCGACGGTGTTGCTGCCGACGCCCAGCATGACGCTGTTGCTGTAGCCGGAGAAGCCGATGGTGTTGCTGCCGTTGCCCACCACCACCACGGCGTTACCGGCGCCACCCGAAACCTTGTTGTTGCCGTTGCCGAGCCGGATGTGGTTGCCGAACGCGCCCAGGTCCACGGTGTTGTCGCCGTCGCCGAGCACCACGGTGCTGTCGCCCGCGAAGCCGGCCACGACGTTGTTGCCGTCCAGGTCGCTGACCGTCACATGCGCCTGGCCGGTGCCGGCGTAGATCGTGTCGCTGCCGCCATTGCCCCGCACGGTATTTGCGGCGCCGGTCGCGGTGATGGTTTCCGAAAGCCTGGTGCCGTCGATCACCGCACCTCCGGCGAGCGACCCATTGATCGCAGGGCCCGCGTTGCTCGAGCCGAACAGCGTGATCGCAGGAGCATCGACCACGTTGCCGGTGCCGCTGAGGTGAACGGTGGTATCGTCATGCCCAAGCTGCACATAGACCGGCCCGCTTGCCGTGTCGTTGACCTGATCCTTGAAGCCGACATTGAACGTATCGTGCGTATCGCTTGGCGCCGATGTGAAGGTCACGTGGTGGCTGACCAGGTCGAATCCCGCCCCCGGCGTGGCTGACTCCAGCGAGATGATGTCACCCGCGACGCCGGGCGTGACGGCGCCCAGGATGATGTTGGTGAGATCGATGGTCGTGGCCGGCGGGGCCACGATCGTCAGTTTCGACAGGGTGGGGCCCGGATCGACCGTGACCGAGACGCTGCCGTCGACGGAGTGCCCGAGCTGATCGACGATGGTGTAGCCGAAGCTGTCGGGGCCGGTCGTGGGCGCCGCATAGGTGACCGTTCCCTGGGCGAGCGCGGCACGGCCGGTGACAGCGGTGATCGTCTCCAGATCCGTGGGCACGACGGGGGTGATGAGCCCCTTCAGGAAGGACGAGACATCGATCGTCTTGTCATGCCCCACCAAGAGGGTGCCGTGAGCCGCGGTGGGAAGAATGCCGAACGTGATCAACACCGAGACGACCCCGCTCGGCGGAAAGATGAGAGAGGCACCGTTCAGCCACACCGAGTTGGCATCATGCCCCACATCGGTCTGATCGAAGCCATTGGCCGGTGCGGAAAGCAGGACGGCCGATAGGATCGGAGCATCCGTGACCAAGCCCGAGATCACCGGACCATTAAAGAGACTGTTGCTGAATTCAACACTGGGGGAGCGGAAGGTGACATCTAGCCGCTCCTGGCGGGCGGACACCTGGGTTATCTTGAAATTGTAGTAGCCGGATGCCGAATTAACGACGCTGCCATCTGCGATGAACGACGCCTCACCCAGACTTTCGCCGGTATATACAGCGTTGGGCTTCGGGTACCAGTATTTTGCCGTAACAAGCTGATGGTCCCAGCTCAGATTCGACATAATACCCTCCAAAAACGCTCACAACGAGCACAAGACAAGTTCGGATCCGAACTCGTTTCGAATTGGCTGAACCTCACGTAGTTGTGATTAGCGCTACCGAGCGGCGAGAGTCGATTCTAAAAATGCGCTAGGCTTGCCCTAAGCCATGAATATAGCGACAAACTTTTGGTAGTTGTTGTGAAACAGGATCAATCTATAAAGCGGCATGGTTGTATCCCGGCGGATCATAATTTCCCTAAAATTCAGTGAGTCACGCCTTCTCTGTTCGATTTGTGCAAATAAATGCACTGGCTGCGAAATGATTATAAAATTGCGATCATTTTATCCTAATTTTTGTCCTTTGCCAAAAGTTCAGATGAATTATGATTGGCTCGGTTGTGTCGACCGCCGTGATTCACCGGCGTCGTTGTCGCCCGAGGTCTCCATTTTTCCTGAATAATTTTCTTGGCGTGGGCTGGGTTGATGGCGCTCACAGATAGGTCTCCCGACCATCGGTTGGGCATCCCGGCGCGCGATCCAGCCACTTCTCCCATTGCCGCCTCCACCACATGCACGGTTGCGCCCTCGGTGGCGAAATAGCGGTTGCCGGATGCCATCAGCGTGGTCAGCACCGGCTGCAAGTCACGCCCAGTTCGGTCAGCACATATTCGTCCCACGGCGGCCGTTCGCTGCAGCGCCGCCCTTCAAGCATGCCCGCCTCGATGAGCGCCGACAGCCTGCGGCTTGGCCTCAGCCGATGACGGCCACGCCGATCAGATACGGGTGCAGGAGCATCATCGCCACATAGGCGACGGTACCAGCCGCCAAGATGATCGCGTCGGTACGGGTGAAATGGTCGATCCGCGCGGCGCCCATATCACCGCGGCGCCTGAGTGAAATACGGTCGACCACCGCCCAGGCCAGAAACGATCCGAACAGCACCATGCCGCCGAGATCGCCGTTGGCCAGCAGATGCGCCAGCGCCCAGATCTTGACCGCCGTGACCATCGGATGCCGCAGCCAGCCACGGATTCGCGACGGTTTCGGGCCTGATGCGGCCAGCGCCACAAACGCGAACCACATCAGCGTGATGCTGATATGGCGCGTCCAGACCGGCGGCACCCAGATCTGCACCCAGCCCTCTGCTCGGTAGGTGTGAAAGCCCCAGGCGATCAGCACGAAGCCAAGCAACGAGACCACGGAATTCACCGCACGATAAGGCTTGTCGCCGAGACTGCCGATCAGCCCGGCCCGCACCGGCGACATAATCTTCAGGCTGTGGGCACCAAGAAACAGGACAATCCCGAGGATGAGCAGCGCCATGATCTACTCCTGATGGATACGGCAGAGCTTATTCCACTTCGCCATCAGATAACATCACCCGGCGACGACACCCTTGACCGCGTTCGCCCACGCATCCACCCATAGTCCATCGCTGCCCTGCCCGCAGGCCTTCGCCCGGCTGCTTTCCTTGATCGCCCGCAGCTCCACCTCCGGCAGGTTTTCGAGCGCGGACCGGGTGCCGCCACCCAGCAGGCATGCCTGCCAAAACTCTTCAAAATCGGCGAAGCGCCGACGGATGCGGATCTGGCTTGTATCGACCTGCTGCAAACCCGCGCCCTTCCACAGCGCGCGCATGGCATCGATATTTGCTGCTGAAACCGAAGGTGGAAGCGTGGGGGACAACCCGTGCTCGCGCATCGACGAAAATACCTTCTCCATCGGAAACCCACCGCCCTCGATGTCCCATGCATAGGCGGTAACCAGCCCGCCCGGCCGCACCACGCGAACCATCTCAGCCAGACCCACAACAGGTTCCGGCACGAAGAACAGAACCAGCGCCATCACGGCGGCATCGGTACTGTCATCTTCGAATGGCAGTTCCATCGCACTCGCCAGCTGAAACGCGGCAACACCTGCAGTGTGGCGCGTGCGTGCATAGGCCAGCTGGGCTTCGGACACGTCGATGCCGCGGACGGATTGCGGGGCGCATCGGTCCACGAGCAACTCGGTGAACGCGCCGTTGCCGCATCCGACATCCACCCATTTCAAGCCGCGAGCAGGCCTGACCCAGTCCAGGAATACCTCGCCGGCGATGCGGCTCCATTTGCCCATCATCTGCTCATAGCCGGCGCCGTCGTCGAAACGGATCTGTCGATCGCTCATCGTGCCTCGTCCTGCATCAGGGTTTCGAGCAAGGTTTCTGCTTCGGCGAGATCGTCGGGTCGGTTGACGTTGAAGAACGGGTCGAACCCGTCGACCTTAAATTCAGCCTGCGCCACGCCGTGACGGGAAGTCCAGGCATCGATCTTGCGCATCCCAGCGCGCAAATCGGCTTCCAGCACATCGGCCAACGACACGCGCCACAGTCCGATCACCGGATGGGTCCAACCACCAGACGCC
>JAYTHH010000253.1:0-4351 GCA_043732745.1 Rhodospirillales bacterium | reverse complement strand
GTGGACGGGCTCAGGCGACCATCCCAAGCGCCTGCGCCTCGGAGAACTGGTTCTGCGCCAAGCATTGCCGCAGGCTCACCAGCAGAGCCTCCTTCGCGAATTTGCCCACGTAGTCGGTGAAGCCTGCCTCTCGCCCGCGCTCGATGTCATGTTCGGACACGCGGCCGCTAAGCGCTATCACCGGCAGGTCCGACCACGCGCCGGACGCACGAACCGCTCGGACGAAGCCAAGCCCGTCCATGCCGGGCATCTCGATATCCGAGATAACGGCGTTGAACATCTGGCCGTTGTCGCGCAGTGCCAGCGCGTTGGTGGCGTCTGGCACGCCGATCACCTCGTAGCCGGCGGCCTGCAGAACGGGCACGATCATCTGGCGAAAGAAGTCACTGTCTTCGACGACCAGGAGCCTAGCGCGATGGTTCCGACCGTCTGACGTATCGGCGAGCTTGTCGAACCAGTCCGGTTGTGTCTGGGTCAGCCAGAACGACGTGTCGATCACATCGGTGGCGCGGCCCGCGATGATTGCGGTGCCCAGCACACCGTCCCTGCTGCCGCTGAGTTCGATGTGCAGGCTGTCTTCCACGACATCGATGATCTCCTCCACGATCAGGCCCATCCGCCTGTCGCCGGACGCGCCGGTGTTGCTGTCGGTGAAGACGAGCACCGATTGGTGCGCCTTTGTGATGTCGATGTGGCCGGACATCGGCACGAGGCGCATCAGTCGGCCGCGATACTGCGTCACAGGTAGGCCGGCCGCACATTCGATCCGGTCCTGGGCGATGTTTTCGAGCCTGGCCACAAGCCCCAGTGGCACGGCCTTGATGTCCCGGTCCCCCACGCGGAACAGAAGCATCGCGGTCTTGTCCGGCTGGATCTCGCTGGCGACGTTCGAGGCCGTGGACGTGCCGCCGTGTCGTCCGTCGGATGCGCCGGCGATGCCGCTGGCGCGGGCGATCCCGCTCGGGTCCAGGATCATGATCACTGATCCGTCGCCCAGGATGGTGTTGCCGCTGAACATGCTGATATGGCGCAGCACCGGTGCCACCGGCTTGACCACGATCTCCTCGGTGTCGAACACCCGGTCGACGATCAGGCCCACGTGGCTTGCGCCGACCTTGGCCACGATGATGGTGAGGGTGCCATCCGCCTTGGAGGTCTGGGCCGATTGGAACGTTTTGGCAGCCTGGGCTGCAGTGCTGGTATGCTGGTGCGCCGGTTCGCGCAGGCGGAGCAGCTCGTCCAGGCTGACCAAGGGGAGCAGTCTCTCGCGAAGCCGCAGCACCGGGGTGCCGTTGATCCGCTCCACTAGGCTGGTGACCGTTTCGGAATCGTCGTTTGCCGCCGCTGCCAGAGCGCTTTCGCGTGCGCGCACCAGCTCGACCACGCTGATTTGCGGAATGGCGAAGCGCTCCTCTCCGGCCTGCACGATGAGGGCGGAGACGATGGCCAGGGTGAGCGGGATCTTGATGGTGAAGACCGTGCCTGCGCCGGAGCGGCTTTTAAGTTCGATTGTGCCGCCGATCCGCTCGATGTTGGTTTTGACGACATCCATTCCCACGCCGCGACCGGACACCGCCGTGACGGCGGCGGCGGTGGAAAAGCCGGCGCGGAAGATGAAGCGCTGGATGGCCTCATCGCTCATGGAAACGAGATCGGCCTCGGTGGCAAGACCTTTCGAGAGCACCTTGGACCTGATCCGGTCGATCGGCAGGCCGCGCCCGTCATCGGCGATCTCGATGATGATGTGGCCGCCTTCATGAAAGGCGTTGAGCGTGATCCGCCCGGTTTCGGCCTTGCCCGCGGCGCGACGCTCCGCCGTTGTCTCCAGCCCGTGATCCCCGCTGTTGCGAACCATATGGGTGAGCGGGTCCTTGATGAGCTCGAGCACCTGGCGATCCAGCTCGGTCTCGGCGCCCAGCATCGTCAGTTCGATCTTTTTGCCGAGCTCTCGCGCCAGATCGCGCACGATGCGGGGCAGCTTGTTCCAGGCGTTGCCGATGGGCTGCATGCGCGTCTTCATCACGCCTTCCTGCAGATCCGAGGTGATGTGCGACAGGCGCTGCAAAGGGCCAGTGAAGCCGCTGTTCTCCTGGCTTCTGGCCAGTTGCAGCAGCTGGTTGCGGGTCAGCACGAGTTCGCTGACCAAGGTCATCAGGTTTTCGATCACATCCACGCCGACGCGGATGGTTTGTCCGGCCATGGCCTGTTCCAGCGCCGCTGGGTCGCTGGCCGCGATATCCGGCGCGGGCGGCGGCGGTGGTTCCGGTGGCGCCTTCGCAATGGCCGGCTGGACCTGCTCAGCCGTCTTTGCAGGTTCTGGCGGTGGTGCAGACGGCGACGCAGCACTTGGCATGAAGGCCAGCGCCCTGCCTTCACTGATTGCGTCAAGATTGAGGATCAGGTCGGCGTCCGTCCCTTCCGGCTCCAGCCCGTTGCTGGCCAGTCCCGCCACGATTAGCTTGATGCGATCGAGCGAGCCGAGAACTGCGGTGATCAGATCTGGGGTGACGGGTAGAACGCCGTCCCGAACCCGGCCGAGCACGTTTTCCGCTGCGTGGGCCACCCGTTCCAGCCGAGGCAGGCCGAGAAAGCCACAGGTGCCCTTGATGGTGTGCACTAGGCGAAAAATCAGTGAGAGCGTGGGGGCGTTCTGCGGCTCCTGCTCCAGCTTCACGAGGGCCAGGTCGGCCGCGGCCAGGCTTTCGTTGGTTTCGGTCAGAAAATCGCTGAGCAGATCATCCATCGCGTGGTCCAGGCCCCGGTTTGCCGCGATCCAGGCCTGGTGCCTGGGCGGAGGTGAGGTTCGATGGACGCAGTGTGGCGGGTGACTACGAATAAAAGATGAAGAATGGGGCCCTATCGGCGGGGGCGGTATCAGATTTTGCCGATCTCGATCAGCAGCGGCATTTCAGCGTTGTCGGATCCCAACAAGGGCGATACGCGCAGCCCCGCAGTATGGGCGATCAACGCGCTCAACGGACCCAGGAGGTGCCGCGAACCGCAGGCGGCCGCCGCCGTCCGGGCCTGGGCGACATCGGCAAACTGGCCGATGAGGCCCGCCGGCCATGCGGCATGGGGGCCTTGGATGGTCAGCACGAAGCTGCCACCCGGCACCTCGTTCAACGACAATACGCCGTCGCCGCCCAGGCTTTCCGCGGCCAGCAGCAGGAGGTTGAGCACCAGCCGGGACGCGGCGGCGCTGAACTGCCGGCCCGGCGAAAGGCCACCAAGGTCGGCCCGTATGCGGCGCCCAAGCGGCAGCCCGTTCGACAATGCGCGAAGATCGGAGCCGTCCATGGCACAACCCTCGCCCCAGGCCGCGCGCATCAGGCGCAGCCGCTGGCCCAATACAGTGCCGGCTTCAAGTGCTATGGGCATGGCTTCTTCGCGCATCGCGGAGTCTTCCGATGCCAGCTCCAGCGCACCCATCAATGTGCCCAGCACGCCGGCAAGATCATGGCACAGCCGAGCGGCCAGCGATTCAGCCAAAAAAAGGCTCATTGTCTGTGGCTCTTGCGTTGTCATCGGTACGATCCGCATGTTCATACTTGAAGTCTATCCCGCCAATGGAAAACGCCGCGTGAACAATGAGGGCAACGCCGACCGATTCCATGCCGGGCTGGAGCCGGGAGAGCGCGTGCGCCATCCGCAGCAGCCGGATTGGGGCGAGGGGCAAATACAGTCCGTGGTGGGCAGCCGGGTGACGGTGAATTTCGAAAATGTGGGCAAAGTTCTGATCAATGCGCGCGTCGTGACACTGCAAAGCGTGTCTGGTTGACCGGCGGCCTTGCAGTTGCGCCGCGAATGGACAACATCGTGAATAGGGGAGTGTTACGGGCAACATGATCGATCCTTTTGGCCGAACCATCAGCTATCTTCGCGTTTCGGTCACGGATCGCTGCGATTTTCGCTGTGTTTATTGCATGGCAGAGGACATGACGTTTCTGCCGAAGCCGGAACTGCTCACGCTGGAAGAAATGCAACGTCTGTGTGGCGCGTTCATTCGGCTGGGCACCGACAAGATCCGCATCACCGGTGGCGAGCCACTGGTGCGTCGCGATGTACTGACGCTGTTTCAGGGCTTGGGCCGTCGAATCGGCAACGGTCTGGCTGAACTGACACTCACCAGCAATGGCAGCCAGCTGACCCGGTTCGCGCCGGATCTGTATGCGGCCGGTGTGAGGCGGGTCAACATCAGTCTCGATACACTCGATCCCGCGCTGTTCGCCTCGATCACGCGTTGGGGAAAGATTGAAAAAACGCTGGACGGCATCTTTGCTGCCAAGGCTGCCGGGCTTGCGGTCAAGATCAACGCGGTGGCGCTCAAGGGCGTCAACGAAGACCAGTTCGA
>JAYTHH010000252.1:0-4379 GCA_043732745.1 Rhodospirillales bacterium | reverse complement strand
TGGCGAGCTTGCCGTCCGCACCCTGCACCAGCCAAGCCCAGCCGGAGCCGAACTGCGTGGTCGCGGCGGTCTTGAAGGCGCCCTTGAAAGTGTCGACCGAGCCGAAATCGGCCACGATCTTGGCTTCCAGCTTGCCGCCCAGTTTTCCGCCGGTGGGCGACATGTTCTTCCAGAACAGGATGTGATTCCAGTGCTGGCCAGCATTGTTGAACACGGGGGCCATGTCGGCCTTGCCGTGCGAGAATGCCACTATCTCTTCGAGCGACTTGCCCTGGAGATCGGCGTTCTTCTCGACAAGACCATTCAGCGCTGTGACATAGGCCTGGTGATGCTTGTCGTGATGCAACTCCAGCGTCTCCTGGCACATGCCGGCACCGGCGAGCGCCGATACGGCGTAGGGAAGGGTGGGAAGTTCAAAGGCCATGGGTGTTTTCTCCGGGCTGATCCGTGCGACAGGCACGGTTTGGGCGGTGAGGGCACAGCGTCGCCGTCGTTCTAGCTATGAACCAACTGCGCAGCCGTCAAGCTTGCAGACCGCAATGCGCCATGCCACCTCACTCTGATGACACAACCGAAAGGCTCGCTGGCGACAGGCTCACTGGCCGATCAAGTACGGCGGTCCGATCCCGATCGGTTCCTTGCGGCATTGTTTGCACCGGCCGAGAGGCGCGAGACGCTGTTCATTCTGTTCGCGTTCAATCATGAACTCGCTAGAGCGCGCGAAGTTGCCAGCCAGCCGATGCTGGCGCTGATCCGGCTGCAATGGTGGCGCGAGGTGGTGCTGGGCGCCCGCAAGCGGCACGACGTGGCGGAATCGCTTCGCGACGCCATTGAGCGCGGCGCATTGCGGGCTGAGGATCTGCTTGCGATGATCGCCGCGCGTGAGGCCGAGGCCGATGACGGCATCCCGGACCAGGCGGCCTGGAACGCCTATCTCGAAGGCACCGCCGGCGGCGTGGCGGTGGCCGCCGGTCGCGCGCTGGGGGCACCCGATGACATTCTCCACCGGCTGCGTGATCTCGGCGCTGCGTATGGCGTGGCCGGCCAGATCGGCAATGTCGCGGCCCTTGCGCGCCACGAACGCTGCATGCTGCCGGCGGATCTGCTGGGTATACACGGGCTGACGCCCTGGGACGTGCTGCAGCGCCCGGAGAGTGCGGCGCCGGCGCTGGCGGAATTGGCGGCGCAAGGACTGGCGCGTATCGCCCGATCCGGCGGGCTTCTGCCAAGGCCGTTGATTTCCGCCGCGCTGCCGGCAGTCCTCGCACGACGCGATCTCCGCCGAGGCAGCCGCCATCGCGGTGCAGGTGACAAGCTCGCTGTCACGATGGCAGCCTTGCGCGCCAATATCCCGTAGCTCGGGCATCTCCCGAACCACGATTCAACTTAGCTCCGCGGCCATCAGGCGCTGTGTGGGCATCGCCCAGCGCGGGGCCAACGGGGGCAAGCCTGCGCGAAGGCAATATCCGCCATCCTCGTTGATCAGAACGGCGATGCGACCCGCGTCGGGTTCGATCTTGCGGCGGCGTGACGCATCGGCGTCGTCATGAAGTCGTTGGCGTCGGCGTTCAGCCCGCGGATCACCTCGCTCTCACCGCCATGCTCGGCCAACATGATGACGGGGATCTGCGGGCCGCGCTCGCGCGACTGGGTGCAGATCACCGCACCGTCGGCATCTGGCAGATCGACGGCGATCATCACGGCATCGAACGGTCGTGGCGCCGAGAGCGCGATCGCCACGCCGGCCGCACCGGTGTCGCATTCGTCTTGCAGGCGTCCAAGGAGATTGGGACCGAAGCTGGCGGCGTTGCGGATGAGCAGGACCCGGTGGTGCCGATTGAATGCGTCACGCGGCATGGGCTTACCGAATGGCGGGATGTCCCGGCGATCACGACAGTTAAAATGAAACGTTACGGCAGATGCCGGTGTGATCCAGCTCACACCGGGCGCATGATCTCTCCGAGGATGTCCGAAAATCAATGGTTTTCAGACGGAAGTCTCAATCGCAGCGAGCGCTTCGACCAAGGCGGCGCTGAACCGCATGGTGCTTTTGTATTGC
Source organism: Rhodospirillales bacterium (assembly GCA_043732745.1). Lineage (GTDB taxonomy): Bacteria > Pseudomonadota > Alphaproteobacteria > Acetobacterales > Acetobacteraceae > CAIQQQ01. The sequence goes on along the minus strand of JAYTHH010000252.1, from coordinate 2,320 downwards.
GCCACCGCTTCCGGCAACGCCCGCAGTGCTTCCGACAATCGGGCCGCCTCGCCAGGGGATTCCGCCACGCGATCCAGCCGCGTTACATGGATGCGGATGCCGAACGCCACGGCGCCGCTTATCGGCAGCCTTCGAAAGGTCTGGCGCTCAACGCGCAGATAAAGCCGCTGCAGCGCGTTGTGCACGGTGATCTCCTGATTGTGGCCGGTGCGGTGCTTGCCACTGACCTGGTACAGCGCCGCGTCGTCGATCACCGACCAGTTGAACCGTTGCGCAAGTTTGCCGTCCTTCAAGCTGGCAAAGAACCGCTCCACCGGCGTGGCCAACCGCTCGGCGTAGAACGGCACCTGCGCGTGCACGCCCAGCAGCGGTTTGCCCAGCTTTTCGGCAAGCGACCAGCGTGTCGGGAAACACAGCACGGCGGCAGTGAGGCGATGGCCGTCCTCATGCAACTGGTTGAGGCAAAAATCCTCCTGTACCAGCCGCCCTGCGATCGCCAGCGGTGGCCCGCCTGCGGCAAGGTCGACGGTCTCGCCCAGCAGATGGTTGTGCAGCAACGATCCCTCCTGGGTGAACCAGGCCGGGTGCTCACCGCAAAGATGCGCCACCAGCACGTCCAGCATCTCCTGCGCCGCCGCCTCCGCCGATGGCAGGCAGGCCAGCACATACTGGGGGCGTTCGGCGAGCAGGCGTCGACGCTCCATCATCTGTTCGGGATAATCGGCGGCAAACTCCAACCAATCCGGCAGCGCCACCGCCGTCAGTCCCATGGCCATGCGGTATTCGCCCGGCTCGTAAGGCCGGAACTGCGGGATTTCGGGAAGCAGAGCGGTTGGTCTGTCTTGCATGGTGTTCCGTGCCGGTTCATGTCGTCGGAACGACGCCACTTCATAATTCCTGATGGACCTCACTATACTCGGGGCAGGGAGGCAATCGTCATGCCACAGATCGATCTCGACCAAATGGTGGCCAGCGTGCCGGACGGCGCCATGCTGGCCTTGCCGCCGGACAACTCGCTGTCCCCCGCCGCCTTCGCCCGCGCCCTCGTCCGCCGAGGCGTGCGCGGACTGCGCCTGCTCGGCGTGCCGGTGTCAGGCTATGTGACGGACCTGCTGATCGGCGCCGGCTGCGTCGCAAGCGTGCACACCAGCGCCGTCACATTGGGAGAGGCCGGCACCGCCCCGCGCTTCGTGGCTGCCCTCGCGGCGGGCGCCATCACCGTCACCGACGCCACCTGTCCCGCCATCCACACCGGCCTGCAGGCCGTCGAGAAGGGCGTGCCGTTCATGCCCCTGCGCGGCATCCTCGGCAGCGACCTGGTGGCGCACCGGCCGGACTGGAAGGTGATCGACAATCCCTTCGCCGACGACGGCGACCCAATTCTGCTGATCCCAGCGCTGTCGCCAGACATCGCCGCCTTTCACGCCGTCTGCGCCGACCGCGACGGCAACGTCTATGTCGGCCGAAGGCGAGAGCTGGCCACCCTCGCCCACGCCTCCAGGCGTTCGTTGGTCACGGTGGAGCGGATCGTCGATTTCAACCTGCTGGAAGACGAGCGCATGGCCCCCGGCACCATCAACGGCCTGTATCTGGAATCGGTCGCGATCGCGGCCCGTGGCGCATGGCCGATCGGCCTGCTCGACGAATACATGCTCGATGCCGCGCATTTCGCCGAATACGCTAGGCTGGCCCGCACCGAGGATGGTTTTCGCACCTATCTCGACCGTTACGTGCTGTCTCCCGTGGCCCAGGCCGGAGAATGATCGCCCCGCAAGAGCGCCTGATCGCCGCCATCGCGCGCCTGATTGTCGACCCCGTGGCCCCTCTGGCCCGCCACATCGCCATCGGCGCCGCCTCGCCGATCCCCGCCGCCGCAAGCTGGCTCGTAAAAAAACTTGGCCATGATGTGCGCCTGTCCCTGCTGCACCGCCCCACCGGCAACCCCTTCACCGAAGGCACCCGCGAGCTGTTCGACCTCGCAGGCCAGGGGCGCATCGACCTGTTCTTCCTCGGCGGCGGCCAGATCGATGGCCAGGCCAACCTCAACCTGATCGGCACCGGCGACTGGCCCGGCACCGGCGCGCGTTTCCCCGGCAGTTTCGGCTCGGCCTTCATGTATCTGATGACGCCGCGCACCATCCTGTTCCGCGAGGAGCATTCGACGCGGGTCCTCGTGCCGCGTGTCGACAACATTTCGGCTCCGGGCATTTCAGAACCCGGCGTGTTCCGCCGCGGTACCGCGCAGGCGTTGGTCACCGGGCGGTGCGTGTTCTCGTTCGACGGCACGGGCTTCACCCTGGCCAGCCGCCACCCCGGCGAA